>JAJRTD010000180.1 GCA_024278435.1 Gammaproteobacteria bacterium
AACAGATCTTCTTCCTCGGTTAAACCGGCCATGCCCAGTACCGAGTGTTCGGCTTCATCACGAATCACGTCGACAACGTCATCAATGGTGATACGTCCCAGCAGCTTCATGTTTTCATCGACCACGGGGGCTGAAATCAAGTCGTGGGTTTCAAATATCTTGGCAACTTCGTCATCTTCCATGCTGGCCTTGATGACTTCAATGTCACGGTTCATGACCTCGGCAACGGTCTGCTCGGGATCATTGGTTAATATGCTTGACAGTGGCAGGGTGCCGACGAAAACATTATCGCGTGAGGTAACAAACAGACTGTCGGTGTTTTCCGGTAACTGGTCCATCATTCTTAAATAGCGTAATACCACGTCCAGTGTAACTTCGCTGCGCACCGTTACGGTGTCGGTGTTCATCAAACCACCGGCACTGTCCTCCGGATAGGACAGAACGGCTTCCAGGCGCTCGCGATGCTGGGTGTCCAGCGAGGTTAATACCTGGGTAGTAACGTGGCCGGGTAATGCCTGTATATAGTCCGCCAGATCATCCACGTCCATGCCTTCGGTAGCACTGACCATGTCCTGCAGTGACATGTCCTTTATCAGGGTGGAGCGCAGTTCATCACCAAGCTGGATAAGGACCTCACCTTCTTTTTCAGAGTCAACCAGTTCCCAGATGATATTGCGTTCAGTGTGGGGAAGGGATTCAAGCAGGTGGGCGATTTCAGCCGGGCTAAGCTCGTTCAGCATGGCGCGCGCATGCTGCATGGTGCCGCTTTCCAGCGCATCGGATAAGGCCAGAATCTGGTCTTCTGTTTTTTGAGAGCGGTCTTGATCCATGTCGGCGATTTTTATTTTTGTTGCGGGTGTTAAACAGGTGAAAGTCTACCATGAGTATAGGTGACAGGGGGGTGTCTGTAACCTGCAAGGTGTTTTAAATACAGCAGATAGGCGATCTGTGTCATAAATACGGGCAGTGTGTACGCGATAGTCACTGATCTGCCGGTTTTTTCAGTTATGCGCGAATGGTGTAATATGTCAACGAGAATGTAATTATAATTTGACCGGTTGCCACGTCATGATTCGATATCACGCTGTTATTTTTGTCCTGCTGTTCGTGATAACGGCCTGTGCCTCACTGCCTGAAAATATTGACCGCATTGAATCCCATGCTTATACAGATACGCAGAACACGGCACTGGGAAAAGAGTTTCAGCAATACCGTGCGCAACATGCCGGACAGGATGGTTTTATTCTGCTGGATAGCGGCCTTGATGCTTTTGTTGCCCGTGCTGCGCTTGCCGCTGCCGCCGAACGCAGCCTGGATGTGCAGTACTACCTGTATCACGATGACATGATTGGCCGGCTTTTTACCGGTATTCTGTTGCAGGCGGCAGAGCGTGGTGTGCGTATCCGTCTGCTGCTGGATGATATGGATCTGGAGGGACGTGACCGTGGTGTCATGGCGTTAAATACTCACCCTGATATCCAGGTTCGTATTTTTAATCCTTTTGACCGCAAGCAGTCCAGAGGTACGCAGTTTGTTACCGGCCTGGGATCAATAACCCGGCGCATGCATAACAAGTCTTTTACCGTTGATAATGTTGCGACTATTCTTGGTGGTCGCAATATCGGTGATGAATATTATGAAGCCGACCCCACGGTTGAATTTGCCGATCTTGATGTAATGGCGACAGGAGAGGTAGTAAAGGATGTATCAAAAGCTTTTGATCTGTACTGGAACAGTTCGCTGTCCTATCCGGCGGAATCCATTATTGACGTGACGCCCAGTGATGAAGAACTGCAGGCTCTGAAAAAGGCAATGTATGAGTTTATGCAGGCGCAGCAAAGTTCTGTCTATATGACTGCGCTGAAAAACTCCGAACTGATGCAAAAGATAAAAGCCGGCACCGTTGATTATTACTGGGGCGATGCCGTTGTTGTGGTGGATGACCCGGAGAAAATCACGCATTCACGTGATGCCAATGATCTGCACCTGGTGGCACAGCTGGCACCGTATTTTGAGCATCTGGAAAAAGAGCTGATTATTGTCTCGCCTTATTTTGTACCGGGTGATGAAGGCGTTGAATTTTTCAGGCAGCTTATCGCTAAAGGCGTGCATGTTGTTATTCTGACCAACTCGCTGGCATCCAATGATGTTGGTGTGGTGCATGCCGGTTATGCAAACTATCGTGATGACCTGCTGCGCATTGGCGTGGAGTTATACGAGATGAACAAGAATCTGACCCGTGCTCAGCGCAAGGAAAAAAAGGGCATGAGCGGATCGTCTAAAGCCAGCCTGCACGCCAAAACCTTTATACTGGATCGCCGGCAGGTGTTTATCGGCTCGTTGAACCTGGACCCGCGGTCGTTTTATGAAAATACAGAAATCGGGCTGATATTAAACTCGCAACAGCTTGCCGAATACATGGCCGAAGGTATTATTAACGGCCTGGACAGGAATGCCTTTCGCCTTGAGTTAATCAGTGGTGAGGATGTTGACCAGATTCTCTGGCACGGTTATGAAAAAGGAAAACCGGTGGTCTTTGATGTCGAGCCGTATGCCGGTTTCTGGCGTCGTCTTGGCATCGGCCTGTTAAGTATTCTGCCGATGGAGTCACAATTGTGATTGCCGTGAGAAAGTTGCTTTTAATGTCTGGCAGGTTTTGACTAATGATGTTGCTTAAAAAAATATTGCTGCTGCTGTTTCTGCTGCCTGTTGTTTCATGTACGGTTATCCAGCCATACCCGGACAACAAACCGGTACGGCTGATTTATTATAATGAATTAAATGTAGTGAAGGCCAATGCAGGCAGCTGCAAGTATCTTGGGCCGCTTGTCAGTTCGGAGGGCCACTGGTACAGCTATTTGTTCATCAGCAACGAAGATCTCACTTACGGCGCAATAAATGACATGATCAACAAGGCCAACCGGGCAGGCGCCAATGTGGTCTATATAAACAATAATATTGATTTTTCCACTTCGGTTACTTTACTGGGGCAGGCATATAACTGCCCTGTTGAACTGCATTAAGGCATATTGGGGTTATAGCAGGTTAACCAGCTGCTGAACCCGTGATTTGATTTCGCTGTTGTCATAAACCTGCAAAATTGACTGTACTTCAGACTGCAGGTTTTTATAGGTGCTATTGACAATAATGTGCTTGATCTCAAGCAGGGCGTTGGCCTGCACGCTGAAATACTCCAGTCCCATGCCCAGCAGTAACCGGGTGTACTGTGTATCACTGGCCATTTCACCGCACATGGAAACCGGGATACCGGCTTTTTTACCGGCCTCGATGGTCATGTGAATAAGTTTCAGCACCGCCGGGTGCAGCGGGTTGAACAGGTAGTTGACCTCGTCATCAATACGGTCGATGGCCAGGGTGTACTGGATCAGGTCGTTGGTGCCGATAGAGAGAAAATCGAGTTTTTTTGCAAAGGCATCAGCAGCCAGTGCCGCGGCCGGTACTTCAATCATGGCGCCTACCGGTACTTTTTCATCAAAGGCCACTTTCTTGTCACGTAGTATCTGTTTGGCTTCCTCGACCAGGGCCAGTACCTGGTCGACTTCTTCGATGTTGGTCAGCATCGGAATCATGATGCGTACCGGTCCCAGCGCCGAAGCACGCAGGATGGCCAGCAGTTGCGGCATAAAATCCTGTGGTTCTTTCAGGCAGCGGCGGATGGCACGCAGTCCCATGGCCGGGTTATGGGCCATCGGGCCGTGGGCAATGGTGTCCTGGATTTCCTTGTCGGCGCCCAGGTCCATGGTACGGATGGTGAGCGGCTTGCCTTTAAGTGCTTTTATTATCCGCTTATAGGTTTTGAAGTGCGTTTTCTGATCCGGCCATTGATTGAGTTCGATAAACAGCATTTCGGTGCGGTACAGACCGATGCCGGTATTGTCGTATTTTTTGATTAAACGTATATCTTCCGGACGGTCGATATTGCCGTGCAGGGTAATCTGCCGGTTATCGAGGGTAACCGCCGGCTTGCCGCTCAGATCATTGAGCAGATTGCGTTTGCTGATGTCGTCGCGTCTGACTGCGCGGTAGTATCTCAGGGATTTTTTATCTGGTGAGTTGATAACGACCCCGGTAAAGCCATCGATAACCAGGGTTTCATTGCGCCGGATCAGCTGGCGGGCATGATGCAGGCCGACAATCGCCGGGATACCGAGGTTTTTCGCGAGAATAGCGGTGTGCGATAGCGGGCCGCCAAACTCGGTAATAAAGCCGGCAACTTTCTGGTGCTGCATCATGATGGTGTCGGCCGGTGTCAGATCATCGGCTACAACAATTTTTCCGCGATAGATATCATCGCCAGTGCTGATTTGCTCCTGGCCGGTAAGACAGCTCTGTATGCGCTTGACAACGTGCAGTACATCGTCCTTGCGGGTGCGTAAATAGGGGTCTTCCATTTCGTTGAACACCTGCACCAGGCGCTCGCCCTGCATCTGTAAGGCCCATTCCGCATTGCAGGAGTGTTCTTTTATATTACTGATGGTGCCTTCGTTAAATGCCGGATCCTCCAGCATTAATAAATGGGTATCAATAAATACGATGATGTCATCAGCCGTATTTTTTGCGATCTTGTTTTTTATATCGTGCAGCTGCTGGTTGGCCTGGGCCAGAGCCTTTTTAAAACGTTTGATTTCAGCATTGATTTCACCGGCAGGCAGGGTGAGCTGTGTGGCATCGGGTTGTTCGCGCGCCAGCACGAAGGCTTCGCCGATAGCGATGCCTTTGGAAACGCCGATACCACTGATATAAATGCTCATGGGGAAACAGTGAATAATGCCATCTGTCGCGAATTACAGCTTCGCGTACAAGATTGTTTTTTTGTGTTTTTATAATTCATTTTTATTGTCTTTTCTAGCTGCTGTTTCAGTGAATGCCTGTCTGTAAAATAAAAGTAATGTCTTGAACGTGCAATAAACGAAGGTAACAATAATGTGCTTTGTGTAAAATTATTCATTACCCATTGTTTATTACCAGCGGTCACCAGTCCTATTCTTCTTCGTTAAAAAGGTTGTTAATCAGTTCTTCAAGTTTATCCAGGCTTTCCTCTTCATCTTCGCCTTCGGCGTATAAAGTGACTTCACTGCCTTTACCGGCAGCAAGCATCATGACACCCATAATGCTTTTGCCATTAACACGGCGCCCGTCTTTTTCAATTTCGATATGTGAATTGAAGCTGGAGGCCAGTTGTACAAACTGTGCCGCAGCCCTGGCGTGCATGCCCAGTTTGTTGATGATTTCTACTTTGCGACTGATGCTCATAACTAACTGAAAGTATCCTGTTGTATACACTGGCGTCCGCCATCCAGTGCTTTTTGTAACAGCGTTTCCTCGGAACTGTCACGGTAGTTTAACAGGCGTATCACCATCGGCAGGTTGACCCCGCTGATTAAGTGCGCCTGGTATTTTTTCGCCAGCTGTTGTGCGATATTACTCGGTGTGCTGCCGTAGATATCGGTAATAAAGATGACCCCGTTTGCTGTGTCCAGCTGCTGCAGTTTATCTTCGGCGGCCTGCAGCATGGCGCTGACCGGTGCGTCCATCGGTACCTCAAGCCATGACAGGTTGCTGCTCTGTTTCTGGATAATGGCCTCGCCAATGTTTAACAGGTTGCTGGCAATGCCTTCATGGCTTATAAAAAATAAAGCGACGCTCATGGCTTTGTTCAGTGTTCGCCCAGTTCACGGTGGCGGATAGATACATGTTTGTGCTGTTCCCTTAGTTCATCATGCAGGGCTTCGGCGATAAAAACCGAGCGATGCTGGCCGCCGGTGCAGCCGATCGATACGGTCAAATAATAGCGGTTCTGCTGTTTGAATTTCGGGATAACAAAGTTCATGTAGTTTTTAATATGTTCCAGCATGTCCTGCACGTCTTCCTGTTCCTGCAGAAAGGCAATCACTTCCGGATCCTGCCCGGTGAGCGAGCGCAGGCTCGGTTCCCAGTGCGGGTTGGGCAGGCAGCGGACATCGAATACAAAATCAGAGTCGGCCGGTGCGCCGTTTTTAAAACCGAAGGACTGAAACAGCAGGGACAGGTTGGCCTGCTGCCGCTTGACCACGCGTTCCTTGATGTAACTGCGCAGTTCGTGAATATTGGTATAACTGGTATCAATGTACAGGTCGGCAGCAGTGGCAACTTCCTTCAGCAGGTTGCGTTCGATCTCGATGGCTTCGGAAAGGGGCAGGCCTTTTTTGGTTAACGGGTGCTTGCGCCGGGTATCGCTGAAACGTTTGATCAGGGTTTCCAGTTCCGCCTGCATGTAGATGATTTCAATTTCAATATCACGCTGCTGGATCTCCCTGATCAGGGCATTGAACTCACGCAGGTCCTCGGCGTCACTGCGGGCATCAATGCCAACCGCGATGTTGCCGTACAGCTGCACCTGACGGCTCAGAATACGGTCGATAAAATGCGGCAGCAGGCCGATGGGCAGGTTGTCAACGCAGTAGTAGTCCTCGTCCTCCAGTGTATGCAGGGCAACGGTTTTACCGGAGCCGGACAGTCCGCTGATAATAATGAGCTTCATAAGCAAACAATCCTGTTATTGGTTTTCAAGAACCTTTTTTTGTAATTCAATGAGCTGTTCGCTGGCATCATGGCCGTTATGGCGCAGGATGTGGTTGCGTACAGCGGCTTCAACGATTACCGCGAGGTTGCGCCCGGGGGCTACCGGGATCAGTGTAACCGGAATTTCCACGTCGAGGATTCTTCTCATCTTGGTATTTCCCCGGAGGCGGTTGAATTCACTGATATTATCGTCGTTCATGCGTTCCATGTGAATAATCAGGCGCAAATACTTGTTATTCTTGATGGCGTTGTCACCGTACATTTCACGGATATTAAGCACTCCCAGTCCACGTACTTCCATAAAACCGTGCAACAGACTGGGGCTGCGGCCATCCAGTATTTCCGGGCCGATACGAGTGAATTCGGGAGCATCGTCGGCAACCAGGCGGTGGCCGCGGGTAATCAGTTCCAGCGCCAGCTCGCTTTTACCCACGCTGCTCTGACCGGTGATCAGTACTCCGGTGCCCAGTACTTCCATAAAAACGCCGTGGATAATCTCCTTATTGGAAAACAGTTTTTGCAGATAATAGCGCGCCGCGTCCACCACATCGTTGCTGTCTGCCTGGCAGCTTAATATCGGTACCTTGTATTTATTGGCATAGTCACACAGCAGGTCGGGTACCGGCAGGCCGTCAGATAAAATAACGGCAATGGTTTTGTTGCTGAACAGCTGGGTCAGGGTGCTTTTCTTGAAATTGTCATCAAGGCTGTTCAGGTAGTCACATTCTGTTTTGCCGATGACCTGGATAATATTATTGTGAATGAGGTTGAGATGGCCGATCAGTGTGGCATGTTCATTAACATTGACTTCGTGGATGGGGCGGTCAGGATCTTCCGTGCCGGCAACCCATTTTAATTCGATCTTACTGGCAAGGTTGACGATTATTGATTCAGCGGAAAGAATTTCGGTCATGATGCCTGGGATGTTATCTGCCAGTGAATGAGATGGTCGTAGATATCCTCGTTTTCAGTTGACTGGCGCAGTGTTTTGCAGAAGTTTTTGTTGTTAAACAGTGTTGCCAGGTAGGCCAGTATCTTGAGGTGCTCGTCAGTATAGTGTTCCGGTACTATGAGGGCAAAGATCAGGTCGGTGGGCTGGTCATCGGGGCTGTCGAAGTCAATGCCCTGGTCGAGCTTGAGAAAGGCGCCAATGGCATGGTCGGTAAGTCCGGTACGAGTGTGCGGCAGGGCAACGCCGTGTCCCATGCTGGTTGAGCCCAGTTTCTCTCTTTCGGTAAGCAACTGAAAAATTTTCAGTGCATCGATTTCTTCTGCGGCCGGCTGGTCCCGGCTGGCTTCTTTTGCGAGCTGTTCAGCAAGCATTTCAAGTGCACGTTTCTTGCTTTTTATCGCATGGTTGCTGATAACAGCATCCGGGCTGATTAAAGTATCAAGGTTCATCTTGCTGCTATTGCCCTTTTATAAAAATAATCTGCTCGAATGCTGCCGGTCATCTGAATAGCGGTTTACTCAGCTTCTTCTTCCAGGCTGAAGTCGTTATTGTGTTTGTTGTGCAGGTGGTTGGTTATTTTTTCCTTGTGTTTTTTCACCTGGCGGTCGAGCTTGTCAACCAGGCCGTCGATGGCTGCGTACATATCATCTTCGGTACAGTTGGCGAAGATGTCATGGCCGCTCATGTGCACGGTGGCTTCTGCTTTGTGTCGAACATTTTCGACGGAGAGGATGACGTGTGTGTTACTGACTTTATCGAAATGGCGTTCCAGTTTGGCCATTTTTTCATTCACATAATTTCTTAATGAATCGGTGATTTCGATATGATGACCTGTCAGATTTATTTGCATGGGTATTTCTCCACAGTTTATTAAGGAGTATTTAGTCGAATACTCCTAGGCTAAGCGCTTGCGCTCGTTTGAAGGTGGTATCAACATAGACTCTCTATATTTTGCCACAGTTCGACGTGCAACATTAATACCTTCTTTAACTAAAAGAGAAGAAATTTTGTTGTCGCTCATCGGTTTTTTCGGGTTTTCGCTCTCAATCAGCTTTTTCACCATGGAACGGATGGCTGTTGCCGAGCACTCGCCGCCATCGGCGGTGCTGACATGGCTGGAGAAGAAAAACTTGAATTCATAGACGCCACGCGGGGTATGCATAAACTTGTTGGTGGTGACCCGAGATATGGTGGATTCATGCATTTCCAGTTCTTCGGCGATATCACGTAACACCATGGGTTTCATACCTTCATCACCGTAGTCCAGAAACAGCCGCTGGCGCTTGACGATGGCTTCGCCGACACGTTGCAGGGTTTCGCTGCGGCTTTGCAGGCTCTTCAGAAACCAGCGGGCTTCCTGCAGGCTGTTACGCAGGTAGCTGGTGTCCTTGCCGCGTCCGGCGTTTTTCAGGTGGTTTTCATAGATGTTGTTTATCTTTAACTTCGGTGCCGCTTCCGGATTCAGGCTGACATGCCACTGGCCGTTGATTTTGCGTACAAAAATATCCGGGATAACATACTGCGCGTTATTTTTTGAAATACTGGCGCCGGGTTTGGGGTTGAGTGCCTGGATAAAATGGATCAGCTGCTGCAGCTGTTCCTCGTTGCGCCGGATTTTTTTCTGTAAACGCACATAATCGTGGGCGCCCAGCAGGTCGAGGTGGTATTTAATGATATTGCGCACATCGGACAGTTCCGGTGTGGCCGGATCAAATAATTCAAGCTGTAATAACAGGCACTCCCTTAGGTCGCGGGCGCCGATGCCGACCGGATCAAAGCGCTGTATACGGTGTAATACGGCTTCTACCTCGTCCAGCTCGATATCCAGCTCATCCTTCAGCCCGTTGTAGATGTCTTCAACCGACTCAGTGAGGTAGCCATCGTCATTGATGGCATCAATAATGGCGATGGCGATAACATGGTCATTGTCAGAGAACTGCGAGTTCTGCAGTTGCCAGATCAGGTGCTCACTCAGGGTGTCGCCTTCAATGCTCTGGTTTTCCAGATAGTCATTACCTGAATCGCTGCTTTGCTGGTTGCTGGGAGCTGTGGCGGTGGTGATATCGTAGGTGTCCTCCCAGTTGGCATCAACCGCCAGTTCATCCGGCAGTTCCTGCTTGTTTTCCATATCGATATGCGGGTCTTCATTTTCCGCAGTGATTTCAGTGGCGGCCTCCTGCGCTTCGGTGGCGCTCCCGTCTCCGCCTTCCGGGGTGGCTTCGAAATTCTCCTCGTCGTGTTCCAGCATGGGGTTCTCTTCCAGTGCTTGCTGGATCTCGCTCTGTAATTCAAGCGTAGACAGCTGCAGCAGGCGGATAGCCTGCTGTAGCTGCGGTGTCATGGTGAGGTGCTGCCCTAGTTTTAGCTGAAGTGTAGGCTTCATGGTGTATCTGTAGACATATTCCCCGGTATAGCTGTGAAGCCGCGGGGTCTGTGTCGGTTATATCTCCGTTACGTCAATTTTCTGCTTGTTAACCCTATTTATAGACGAAAATCCCGGCCAAGATAGACTTCTCGTACTTCTTCATTGGAAAGAATGTCATCGGGCTGTCCCTGGGCAATGATTTTACCCCCGTTTAGAATATATGCCCGGTCACAGATTCCCAGGGTCTCACGTACATTATGGTCGGTAATAAGTACGCCAATATTGCGCTCGATCAAGTGTTTGACGATTTTCTGGATTTCAATAACCGAAATCGGATCGACGCCGGCAAAGGGTTCATCGAGCAGGATGAAAGCGGGTTCCGAGGCCAGTGCGCGGGCGATTTCAACGCGCCGGCGTTCGCCACCGGATAGGCTCATACCCATGTTCCGGCGGATATGATCGATCTGCAGATCATCAATCAATGCATCCAGTTTTTCACGGCGCTGTGAACGATCAAGTTCTTTTCGGGTTTCAAGTACCGCAAGAATGTTATCTTCAACATTCAGTTTGCGGAATACCGAGGCCTCCTGTGGCAAATAACCGATGCCGGCCTGGGCCCTGGCATGCATCGGCATCCGGGTAATATCCCTGTCTCCCAGTTGAATGTTGCCGCCGTCGACTTTTACCAGGCCGACAACCATGTAGAAGCTGGTGGTTTTGCCGGCGCCATTGGGACCCAGCAGGCCAACCACTTCACTGCTGTTTACATTAAAGGAAACATCGTCGACCACGGTGCGTGATTTATAGGTTTTTACCAGATGTTTTGCTTGCAGTGTTGCCATAATCAGGGGGCGGGTGCTTTTTTCGGTGTCAGGGTGATTTTTACCCGCTGGTTTTCGCCGGTTTCCAGGTCTGTGCCGGTATCACCGGCAATAATGATTTTTTTCTCAGTGTCGTAGATGATTTTCTGGCTGCTTACCATGTGGTCGGGTTGTTCCAGGCGGGCATTGATGGTCATAACCAGCTTGTTTTCACTGGCGGTATAAACCATGCGTTCACTTTCCGCCTGAATGGTTTCGCCCTTGTCCGTCACATGATTGTAATGGGCGGGTTTGCCGGTAACGGTAATGCGCTCGACTTCATCATTGCTTTGCTGCACGGTTACCCGGTCACCGGTTAGCACCAGTTTGCCCTGGGAAATCCTGACATTACCGGTATAAACACTGTTGCCGGTTTCAATGTTCAGCTGCATCCTGTCTGCGTTGATGTAGATTTTTTCAGGCGCTTTTTCAGTTGCCTTTGCTGCCGGCGTACCGGCATGGGTGGCGGTTAGCGGTGCCAGCAGTAACAGGGCAAGTAACAGCATGTGTTTCCGGCTGTGCCTTGTACGGCAGTGTCGTTGTCTGAATGATCTAATCATACGGTAAATAATAACCGCTTACACTGGATGAAAGTTCCAGCTTTCCGGTGATGTTGTTAAAAATCATGCCGATCGATTCCAGGTGTGATTTTCCCTGGCGGATGCTGACCGGTGCTTTTGTCCGGGCAATCTGTGTTTTTGTGTGAATTAACAACTTCTGAGTACGAATAGTGACTGCAGGTTCAATATTTTGTTGTTGCATTAGCACGTTGTTTTTCAGTTGAATGGTTTCCTTCTGGTCATTGATCAGGGCGAAATCAGCGCTGATCTTCCATTCCTTGCCGGTCTGTAGCAGGTGGAATACCGGCTGTTTGACCTCGGTGATCACGGAGTCGTTATAACGCTGCATGTGCTGGCCATGCAGGCGATAATCGGGGGTGCCGCTGTCATTCATCGCGGTTATCTCAAAGTCGTTCATAAAAATTGTGACATAACGCTGTTCCGGTGGCTGCTGCAGCTGCTGTTTGGCATTGTAGCTTTCGGTGATGGACCACCATGCGATGATGGCGGCAATCAGAAAGGCGCTGAGACTGATGATCTGCTTCATAACGCCGCTGTTTCTTTACGAGGCAGTACTGTCATGCAGGTAGGAATGCAGCTTGTCATCCAGCAGGCCCTTGGCTTCAAGGATAAATTCACAGACATCGCGTACTGCGCCGCGGCCGCCGCTGCGGTCGGTAATCCAGTGTGCATGTTTTTTTACAAACGGGTGTGCATTTTGTACGGCAATGGCAAAACCCAGTTGCGACATGATGGGCAGGTCGACCACGTCATCACCGACATAGGTAATTTCATCCTTGCTCAGGTTGACTTCTTTGAGCAGCATTTCAAAGGCCGGGGTTTTGTCGCGGTAACCCTGGTACAGCAGGTCGATGCCGAGGTCGTTCATGCGGTGCTTGACCAGGCTGGACTTGCGACCGGTAATAATGGCGACCTTGACACCGCATTCCTGCAGCATGCGCAGACCGTGGCCGTCAAAGGAGTTGAAAGCCTTGTATTCCTCGCCATTATTGTCGAAGAAAAGGCTGCCATCGGTCATTACGCCATCAATATCAAAGATGACCAGTTTTATGTTTCGTGCTTTATCTATTATGTCTTGCATATGTCGCTCAATGAAAAGTGAAAAACGAAAAATCAAAGATGAAAAGCAAAAAACGATAAGGGATGAAGGATGACATAGTGTTTGCAGTATATGTTTTCAGATTTTTCATTTTTCGTTTTTCACTTTTCATTGCATCGTTGTAAACGATGCTTAGACGATGCCCGCGCGTAAAATATCGTGCATATTAAAAGCGCCAACCAGCCGGTTGTTTTCATCCACCACCAGCAGGCCGTTAATGCCGTGGTCGTCCATCATTTTTACCACGGTTGCCGCCAGTTCGTCAGGCCGGGTGGTGCGGCAGTTTTTTGTCATTACTTCGCCGATGCTGGCGCTGTGTACGTTAATGTTTTTATCCAGTGAGCGGCGCAGGTCGCCATCGGTATAGACGCCGAGGACGGTGCCCTGTGCATCGGTAATGGCGGTCATGCCCAGTCCTTTTTTGCTCATTTCCAGCAGGGCTTCGGCAACGGTGGCGGTTTCCGGTACCCTGGGTATGCGTTTATCCTTATGCATGATGTCGGACACATGCAGCAGCAGGCGCCGGCCCAGGCTGCCGCCGGGGTGGGACAGGGCAAAATCTTCCGCGGTGAAGCCGCGGGCCTGCAGCAGGGCCACCGCCAGCGCATCACCCATCACCAGGGCAACGGTAGTACTGGAAGTCGGTGCCAGGTCGTGCGGGCAGGCCTCCTTGCTGACACTGACGTCCAGGTTAATATCGGCCTGGGTCGCCAGCGTTGAATTTTTGTCCCCGGTCATGCTGATCAGCGGCACGTTAAAGCGTTTCAGAATGGGAATAATGGTGGTGATTTCAGCGGTATTGCCGGAATTGGACAGTGCGATTACCACGTCCCGCCTTGTAATCATGCCGAGGTCGCCATGGCTGGCCTCACCGGGGTGGACGAAAAAGGCCGGGCTGCCGGTACTGGCAAGGGTGGCGGCAATTTTACCGCCGATATGGCCGGATTTTCCCATGCCGGTAACCACAATGCGGCCCTTGCAGGCGAGTAATAATTCACAGGCGCGGTTAAAGTTCTGGTCGATACGGCTCAGCAGGGCCTGAATTTCAGCCAGTTCGGTGGCAATCACTTCGCGTCCGAGTTTTTCGAAATCAGTTTTACTGGTTGCTGGCATTAAACCTGTCCGTTGTTTTTGTGGCGACTAGACTGCGGTAAAAAATAACAGTATTTGGTAGGCAATGAAAGCGATTAATAGCATGCTGCCTTCGAGCCGGTTAATACGGCCTGCACCGCGGAAGCCGTAAGCCATAATAAATAACATGATTGTGAGGGCAATAACAACGGGCATGTCGCGTTCAAGCACACCTTCCGCCAGCTGAGAGGGGGCGATCAGTCCCGGAATGGCGAGCACTCCCAGGGTGTTGAACAGGTTGGAGCCGACCACATTGCCAATGGCGATATCGTGTTCGTTTTTAAGTGCACCAGTGATGGAGGCGGCCATTTCGGGCAGGCTGGTGCCGATGGCGATAATGGTGAGGCCGATAACCAGTTCGCTGACACCGAATTCCATGGCCAGGTTCACCGCGCCCCAGACCAGAACCTTTGAGCTGATCGTTAGCAGTACCAGTCCGGCAATCAGCCAGAACAGCGCGTGTGAGGTAGACATCGCTGCCGGTAACTCCTCAATATACTCCTCGATGAGAGCATCGTTCGACTGGTTACGCAGCCCCTGGCGCAGTATCCACCACATCAGCAGGCACAGCAGGCTGATTAGAATAAAGCCATCCAGCCGGCCAAGTGTCATGTCGCGCATCAGGGCAACAGCCATCAGCGTTACCAGTAGCAGAATCGGCAGTTCTTTTTTAATAATGCGGGAATGTACGTCCAGCGGTGATATCAGCGCGGCAATGCCCAGAACCAGCGTAATATTGGTAATATTGGAACCCAGGGCGTTGCCGATAGCCATGGCCGGGCTGCCGTCATAGGCGGCAAAGCCGGCGACCATCATTTCCGGGGCCGATGTGCCGAAACCGACAATGGTCAGGCCAATGATTAATGGCGGTACATCAAAGTTGCGGGCGGTTGCCGCAGCACCGATAATAAAACGGTCCGCACTCCAGATGAGTAGAATAAAACCGGCAAGAATAGCAGTACAGTCTAAAAGCATGGAGTCGGGTGTAAATGATGTTATCAATTTATCGAGAGCGAAGAATACGCTATGTCAGTAGAATCGCCAACAATCCTTTTGAAATATAAAGCAGGGAAATACAGGAATTTACATTGAAACCAGCAATTAAAGCCGGCGCTTATGGCTGGTCCCATGCACACTGGTCTGATGATTCCCGGGCACAGTCCTATTACCCGCAGGACCTGCCACAGGAATGGCGGCTGGGCTATTACAGCAACGATTTTGACCGGGTGCTGGTACCCGCTGCCAGCTGGCAGGAAGAAACGCTGCCCGACTGTGAAGACTGGCTGCACAGCGTGCACCCTGAATTCCGCTTTTTTGTGGAATGCCGGGCCGGTATGCTGCAACATATAGCGCTGTCTGAGCTGACAGTGCGGCTGCAGGACCTGCAGCCGCAGCTGGCGGCCCTGGTTTTTCCGGATGAAATGCCGACAGCAGAAAACAGGTCGTTCGGTGCATTAATCGATTCACTGGATGTAGCCGTTTACACAGCAGGGGATGTCGGCGCTAGAGCGGCCAGAGCCATCTGGACTGAGGCGCAGCCACTGCCATCCGACTTCGCCCTTTTCGACAATGATCTGACGGATCTGAAGCCTGGCAGAACTTTTGTTGATGCTTTTGGCTCTCAACTGGACGATGCAACGCAGACGGCAACGATAATTGTACATCATGCATCGTTGCAGGCGGTTGATCTGAAACGATTTTGCGCTATGCTCGAGATCATGGGCTATTAGTCGCCGGCTATTGCAGCTGTTTAAAAAATAATAATGACAGGTATCGGTAATGTTACAATCCGCTAAAAATAATAAAGACAGAGAGCTAGCTTGAGCGAGATTCTGGTCAAAATCAGAGATTTACATTTCAGTCGTGGTAACCGGAAAATCTTCAATGGCCTGTCGCTGGATATCCCGCGCCGGGGTATTACCGCGATTATGGGACCCAGTGGCACTGGTAAAACCACCCTGCTGAAACTGATCGGCGGCCAGCTGCGCCCGGATAGTGGCACGGTCGAGGTTGATGGCCTCGACGTGCACCGCTTATCTACCCGCAAGCTGTTTGATCTGCGCAAGCGCATGGGCATGTTGTTTCAAAGTGGTGCATTGCTGACCGATTTAACGGTATTCGAGAACGTGGCCTACCCGCTGCGTGAACACACCCGGCTCAATGCGTCCCTGCTACGCCA
>JAJRTD010000181.1 GCA_024278435.1 Gammaproteobacteria bacterium
CCGACCAGGAACAGGGCGGTGCCGGTCTGCTTGGCGAAGCGCACCAGCTGGGCGGCGCTTTCGCGTACCTGGGCCACGGCACCGGGTGCCGACTGCAGGGCTTCGGTATAGATGGTCTGGATGGAGTCAATGACAATGACCTTGGGATTCTGCTCGCTGGCCAGGGTAATGATATTTTCCACGCAGGTTTCCGACAGCAGCTTCAGGCCCTTGTCCTTCAGGCCCAGGCGGTGGGCGCGCAGGCTGACCTGCTGCAACGATTCCTCGCCGGTGACGTATAAGCACGGCAGGGTGTCGCTGAGCCGGGCCAGGGTCTGGGTCAGCAGGGTGGATTTGCCGATACCGGGATCACCGCCGATCAGGGTGACCGAGCCGTGCACCAGGCCGCCGCCGAGTACCCGGTCGAGCTCGCTGATGCGGGTCGGGGTGCGCACATCTTCCCGCATCTGGATATCTTCCAGCGCCTGGATACGGGCGCTGCCTTTTTTACCGGCAAAGCCCTGCTTGTTGTTGCCGGTAATGGCGGCAATAGCTTCACTCATGGTGTTCCATTCGCCGCAGTCATTACACTGGCCGGCCCACTTGGTATGAATGGCGCCGCAGGCCGTGCAGCTGTATTGAAGTTTCGCCTTTGCCATTTTTATGTGTTCACTGAGTCATTGTTGCCGTTGCCATTACTGCTGCCGGTGTGCACATCGTTATGCTGCACCCTGGCTGTCTGCACCGCGTTATTGGTAGAGCGGGTAATCTCGATGGTGTAGTCGCCGACCATCAGGCTGGTACCGGTCTGCGGGATGATTTCCATGTGCTCCAGTATTAATCCATTCAGTGTTTTCGGCCCGTCCACCGGCAATGACCAGTTCAGTGCGCGGTTGATGTCGCGGATATGGGTGTTGCCATCAATCAGGTAGCTGTTGTTGTCCTGTTTGTGAATGCCGAGGTTGCGGGTCGGTGAATCGGTGGTGAACTGGCCGACAATTTCCTCCAGGATGTCTTCCAGTGTGACCAGTCCCTGTATGCTGCCGTATTCGTCAACCACCAGTCCCGAACGCCGGCGGTTATCCTGGAAGTTCAGCAGCTGCCGGGTAAGGGAAGTGCCGGCCGGTATAAAGTAAGCGGGTACGATCAGGTTTTTCAGTGTTTTCATGTTCAGCTCATCACGGGCGAACAGGTTGAGTACCTTGCGCAGGTGTAACACGCCGATGGTGTTATCAATACTGTCGTGGAATACCGGTACCCGGGTGCGCTGGCTGTGGGTGATCTGGTGCACGATATCGTTCCAGTCATCATTGAGGTCGATGCCGGTGATTTCGTTGCGTGGAATCATAATGTCCTCCACGCTGACCCGTTCCAGGTCGAGAATACCGAGCAGCATGTCTGAATGCGCCTGCGGCATAAACTGTTCGGCTTCCACCACCACGGCGCGCAGTTCGTCCGCGCTCAGTTCCTGCCGGGTTTCCCTGTCCGGGTGAATGCCGATGAGGCGCAATATGGCATTGGAGAAAATGTTGACCAGCCAGACAAAGGGGTACAACGGGGTGGCGATAATGCTGTAGACAAAAGCCGATGGAAAAGCCAGTGCCTCCGGTTTGATGGCGGCCAGGGTTTTGGGGGTTACCTCGGCAAAAACAAGAATGATAAATGCCAGTACGACGGGGGCAATGGCCAGGCCGATTTCGCCATACAGGCGCAAGGCAATAATGGTTGCCAGGGTGGCGGCAAAGATATTGACAATGTTATTACCCAGCAGAATAAGGCCGAGCAGGCGGTCAGGCCGGGTCAGCAGTTTGATCGCCAGAGTCGCGCCTTTATGGCCTTTGTCGGCAAGACTTTTCAGGCGGTAACGGTTGAGCGTCATTAACGCGGTTTCTGATCCTGAAAAGAAGCCGGACAGCAAAATCAGTAAACCAAGGGCGATAAACAGCGAGGCTGTTGAAAATTCGTTCAAAAAGAAAAGTCTCTTGTGGCCGGGATGGGGTAATTATGTGTGTTCCGCGTTTCGAGTCAAGCAGTTTTGCCGTTGCCCGGATATATTTATTGCGCCGTCTTTTTACACCAACAGAACTTCAATCACAAATTTACTGCCGAAATAAGCCAGCATCAGGCTGGCAAAGCCGCTGAGTGTCCAGCGGATAGCGGTACGGCCGCGCCAGCCCAGTTTCCAGTGACCGATCAGCAGGATAAGAAAAACAAACCAGGCGAAAATAGACAGGATGGTTTTGTGTACCAGCTGCTGGTCGAACATGTTTTCCAGAAAAATCATACCGCTGGCCAGAGAGATGGATAAGGCAACAAATCCGGCCAGTATCATTTCAAATAACAGGGCTTCCATGCTTCGCAATGCCGGCATCAGTTTGATGATTCCGCCGGGCTGGTGGGCGTGCAGGAACTTGTTCTGGATGGACAGCAAGATGGCCTGCAATGCGGCCAGCGCCAGCAGGCTGTAGGCGATCAGGGAGGTCAATATATGGAAGATCAGGGCGTTGGAACTATTGGGCGGCAGCAGGTGACTGGTATTGCTGTTGATGTCCAGTAACATGGTGAACGCCGACACGGGTAATAAAATGACGGCAAGGAAATCAACCGGGTAGCGCCAGGTGGCGGTCAGGATAAACAGGGTGATGAAGATGCTGACCAGTGACAGCGCGTTATAGAAACCCAGGTTAATGCCTGCCGGTGTTGTCATGCTGTGGTACAAGGCGAAGCAGTGCAGGATCAGGGCGGCCAGCCCGATTATAATAATCTGTTTTTTGCTCAGTGTTCCCGGGGTGTTGGCAGGTTGCTTTATATGGAAGAACAACAAAGCAGAACAGGCAAGATATAAAAGGATTGCGCTGTATGTGAAAAGATAGTTAACCATGTTGATTTAGTGTGCTGCTCTACGTGCCTGATAAAAACGATGCCTGATAAAACGCACCCTGATAAAAGCTATCAGAGATCTCTTCAAATATGACAACGAAATGTGAACATGTTCGCATTTTATTGTGCAGGTTGATGTAAATCGCTTATTCTACGTGCTATGTGGCATGTTATCACTAGAATAGACAATAATAAAAACTTAATCATCAATGTGAGACAAGTAAATGAAAGTGCGGGTGCTGGGATGTAGCGGGGGAATCTACCGGAATGCGGCGACTACCTCGTTTCTGGTCGATAACGATATCCTGATCGATGCCGGTACCGGTGTCTGCAATTTGCCGCTGGCGGAAATGCGCCATATCCGGCATATATTCCTTACCCATTCACACCTCGACCATATCGTTTCTGTTCCGTTGTTAGCGGACACCCTGTTTGATGATCTGCTGGATCGGCCACTGACGGTGCATGCCCTGCCCGAAACCATCAGGGCATTACAGGAACATGTCTTTAACTGGACGATCTGGCCGGACTTCAGTGAATTGCCGGATAAAAACCGGGGTGTACTGCGCTTCGAAGCCATGCAGCCGGGGACAGTACTCGAGCTGGGCGGACGCCATATCGAAATGATCCCGGTTAAGCATTCGCTGCCGGCAGTAGCTTACCGGGTAGAATCCAGTGGCCGGGCGTTTGCTTTCAGCGGCGATACCAGCAGTAACGAGACATTGTGGGATGCGTTGAACCGGCATGATTCACTGGACCTGCTGTTTGTGGAATCGGCTTTTGCCAACCGGGATATCGAGCTGGCAAAGATTGCTTTTCACTACTGCCCTTTATTACTGGCAGAGGACCTGGCCAGGCTCAAACATAACCCCCGCGTTTTTCTGACACACTTAAAGCCGGGCGAAGAAGCTGAAATTCTGCAGCAGTGTATTGACCTGATGCCGGAGCGGAATTTGCAGTCGCTTAAAGGCGGGGATGTGTTTCAGCTTTAGGTTATAGAAGTCGTCACTGCTGTCCCGTTAACTCGGCACGGTCATCCTTCCACTACGCTGCGCTCCGGTCAGGATGACAAAACACCAATCATGTTGGTTTCATGTCTAATAAAATGGAAAATACCGGCACGATCATTTACAGCCGGGTATGGGGCTGATATAAAAACAGTTAACGGGACAGCAGTGAGAGGTCGTTGGTTTTTTTGTCAAATGGCGAATCTAACCAGCGACTAAGGATACTCTGAATAAGTGTCA
>JAJRTD010000182.1 GCA_024278435.1 Gammaproteobacteria bacterium
CCACATCGACCGCGGTTATGAGAATATTGAAGAAAAACTGGCGCTGCTTGGCGCCCGGATTCGACGCACACACGACTAGCGCCCGTGAGGGCGCAATGAAAAATGTACTGAAATTTCTCCCGGAAATTTCAGCATTTCCTCCATCCATGGAGGTCAAAAAGTGAAAAATTGCACAGCAGCTTTGCTGCTGAGGTAAGTTTGGCTGACCAGGGAGGTGGCTTGTGGATAATGTGCTTAAGGAGAAGAGTTTTTGTTTTGCACTGCGAATTGTTAAACTCGCGCGGTATCTGAATTGTAAAAATCAGGAATATGTACTCAGTAAGCAGGTTTTGCGCTCAGGTACGGCAATTGGTGCCTTGGTCTGCGAGGCTGAGTTTGCACAGTCGAAGCCTGACTTTATCAACAAGTTGAGTATTGCCCTTAAGGAAGCCAACGAGACATATTACTGGCTACAGCTGTTACACCAGGCGAGCTATATCTCCCAAACAATGTTTGACAGCATACAGCCACAAATAAAAGAATTAATTAAATTGTTAGTAATAAGCATCAAAACAGCAAAAGAGAATACAAAAAAACAATCAAGAGCAAACACATAATGCGTTATCCATTTTTCATTTTTCACTTTTTGACCTCCATCCATGGAGGAAATGCTGAAATTTCCGGGAGAAATTTCAGTACATTTTTCATTGCGGCCGCCCGCGCAAGCACATGATAACTATTGCATTATCAAAAGGCCGGATTTATAAAGAAACCCTGCCACTACTCGCGGCCGCCAATATCGTACCCGCCGAGGATCCTGAAAAAAGCCGCAAGCTGATTCTTGATACCAACCAGGATGATGTCAAACTGCTGATTATCCGTGCCACCGATGTGCCGACCTATGTGCAGTTCGGTGCCGCCGATCTGGGTGTGGCCGGCAAGGACGTTCTGATGGAGCACGGCGGGGAGGGCCTGTATGAGCCGCTGGACCTGAAGATCGCGCAGTGCAAATTAATGACCGCCGGACTGGTTGAGGAAAAACCCCGGATCAGCAGTCGCCTGCGGGTGGCTACCAAGTTCACCAATGTGGCCAGGCGTTATTTTGAATCACGCGGCGAGCAGATCGAACTGATTAAACTTTATGGTTCCATGGAACTGGGACCGATAGTCGGCCTGTCCGACCTGATTGTGGACGTGGTTGATACCGGTAATACATTGAAAGCCAACGGCTTAAAGCCGGTGGATCATATTGCGGATATCAGCTCCCGCCTGGTGGTGAATAAGGCCGCCATGAAAATGAAACACCAGCAGATCAGCGCCATCATCGAACAGATCGGCGCGGCTGTCGCATAAAACACAATACCTGGAAGCGGAAATTGTTCCGCGAAATCATCAACAACCGAACCTCGATACCACACCAATGTTAAACATAGCTTCCTTAAATTATAACGATGCCGGTTTTTATCAGCAGCTGGACAAACTACTTGCCTGGGAAGCCGGCATCGACGGTGAGGTGGCAAAAATCGTTGCCGATATCCTGCATGATGTAAAACAGCGCGGTAATGCCGCGGTTATTGAATACACCAATAAATTCGACCGTATGCAACTGAAAGATGCCAGCGAAATGGAGCTGAGTGCAGAGCAGCTGCAGCAGGCGCTGGATGCTATCCCCGCCGAGCAGCGTACAGCGCTGGAGGAAGCAGCGCAGCGCATCCGTGCCTACGCCCAGCACCAGAAACTGGAATCCTGGTCGTATACCGAAGCGGACGGCACAGTGCTGGGGCAGAGCGTGACCGCCATGGACCGTGTCGGTTTATATGTGCCCGGTGGCAAGGCGGCCTATCCATCATCTGTACTGATGAATGCGGTGCCGGCCAAGGTGGCAGGTGTGCCTGAACTAATCATGGTGGTACCGACGCCCGATGGTGAAACCAATGACCTGGTGCTGGCGGCTGCCGCTGTAGCCGGGGTTGACCGGGTGTTTACCATCGGCGGTGCGCAGGCCGTGGCGGCGCTGGCCTACGGCACCGAAACCATTCCCAGGGTCGATAAAATTACCGGGCCGGGCAATTCCTTTGTGGCCACCGCCAAGCGTATGGTGTTTGGCGTAGTCGGCATCGACATGATCGCCGGTCCATCAGAAATACTGGTTGTGTGTGACGGCAAAACCGACCCTGACTGGATTGCCATGGACCTGTTTTCACAGGCCGAGCATGATGAGGAAGCGCAGTCCATCCTGGTTTGCCCGGACGATGAATTTATCGGGCAGGTGAAACAAAGTATTACAAAACTGCTGGAAGAAATGCCGCGCAAGAATATTATTGCCACCTCATTGCAGGACAGGGCAGTGATTATTTCGGTGGACGATATGGAGCAGGCAATCGAGGTTGCCAACCACATCGCGCCCGAGCACCTGGAACTGTCGGTTGAAGATGCCGAACAGTGGGCGCAGAAAATCCGCCATGCTGGCGCCATCTTTATGGGCCGCTATACCGCCGAGGCCCTGGGTGACTATTGCGCCGGTCCCAACCACGTGCTGCCTACCTCCGGTACCGCCCGCTTCTCATCGCCCCTGGGTGTGTACGATTTCCAGAAACGCAGCAGCCTGATCGGCTGTTCGGCAGCTGGTGCCTCCGAGCTGGGGAAAACGGCTTCCGTCCTGGCCCATGGCGAAGGTCTCACCGCGCATGCCCGTTCGGCGGAATACCGCATCAAAAAATAACGCCACAAAAGGGGGGGGCAGTAACTGTCTCCCAAAAGAAAAGGCTCCTATGTTTCCATAAGAGCCTTTGGAGTGCCGGGAAACATCCCGGGAGAAGAACCTTAGTGTTTCACTTCAATGCGGCGTGAAATAGCAACTTCCTGTTTTGGTATGGTGATTTTCAGTACACCATGTTCTGACTTGGCTTCAATTTTATCGGCATCAGCACTGTCAGGCAGTGTGAATCGACGATAAAACTGTCCGCTCTGGCGTTCAACACGGCGATAGTTTTCACCTTCCTCAACGTTTTCAGTATTGCGCTCACCTTTTATGGTTAATACGCCTTTCTCCATGGATATTTCTATATCGTCCGGATCAACGCCGGGTATGTCAGCCAGCAGAATAAACTCCTTGTCATTTTCTGATATGTCGACAGAAGGTGCCCAGCTGGCAGTAGCCGCTGAATCATCTGAATCCAGGTGGCTGAATTCAGGGTTGTATAATTCACGCTGTAAAGTGTTTAACAGGTTCCAGGGATTGTTGTATCTAACTAAGCTCATAATGTGACCTCCGTAAAGTATTTGTTTGTTGTTTAATAATCTGTAGATAGTTTTCTTAATTTCAAGTCATAAAATAAATTTTTTAATGTGCTTTTTTGTGCTGTTTGATACCATTCGTTGTTACCATGTAATAAATAACTTTTATTCTCCTTGTCTGCTGATCCATTTTTGTTATGACTTCATCTCTAGAAAACTGTCTCCAGGTTATTCGTCCGCTGGTTAAAGCGTTACAGGCCTACCATGTTGCCGATGCCGCCAGGCTGATCAAGCTCGATGCCATGGAAAACCCGTACCAGTTATCTGGGGACTTGAAGGCGGAATTACAAGTCCGCCTGGGTGAGGCTGCATTAAACCGCTACCCGGATCCTTCTGCTGCCCGTTTGCGCGACAGGCTCAGGCAGGTGATGCAGGTGCCGGAAGACAAGGCCATCGTGCTGGGCAACGGTTCGGATGAGCTGATCCAGATGCTGGCAATGGCCGTGGCCCCCGATGATGGCAGCAAGGTTTCACTGTTGTCTTTTGATCCGGGTTTTGTGATGTATAAAATGATTGCCGATTTCACCGGCATTCATTATGCCGGGGTGTCATTGAATGCCGATTTTTCGCTTGATATGCCTGCAACCCGGGAGGCGATCAAAAAGCACCGGCCGGCCATTATTTTTATTGCCTATCCCAATAACCCCTCGGCAAACTGTTATAACGAAAAAGAGATTATTGAGATCATTGAGACTGCTCCCGGTATGGTGGTGCTGGACGAGGCCTATCACCCGTTTGCGCAAAGCAGTTTTATGCCGCACCTGACCGACTATGACAACCTGCTGGTGATGCGTACGGTATCCAAGATGGGACTGGCCGGGCTGCGCCTGGGCCTGTTATGCGGCCACCCGGATATTATTGAGCAGATTGATAAAATCCGCCTGCCTTATAACATCAACGTATTAACCCAGGTGGCAGCGGAATTTGTGCTGGATAATATCGATGAACTGGATAAACAGGCCGCCCTTATTCGCGAACAACGCAGCGACCTGCTGAAAAAAATGCAGGCCATGGACAGTATCAAAACCTTCCCCAGCGATGCCAACTTTATTCTCTTTCGCGTGCTCAATAAAAATGCGGGTGATGTTTTTGAATCCATAAAGCAGCAGGGTGTGCTGATTAAAAATATGAAAGCCGATGCCGGCCTGCTGAAAAACTGCCTGCGGGTAACGGTGGGAACGCCGGCTGAAAATGATGCCTTTATCAGCGCGCTGATAAAGGCAATGAAAAGTGAAAAGTGAAAAGTGAAAAGTGAAAAGTGAAAAGTGAAAAGTGAAAAGTGAAAAGTGAAAAGTGAAAAGTGAAAAATATAAAAACTTCCGTTTTTTATGAGCGAAGCGATATAGCGAAAGCTTGAAGAAATATATTAAATCACAGAAATTATCTGATGTTCAAAGAAACGATGAACCCAATTTTTC
>JAJRTD010000183.1 GCA_024278435.1 Gammaproteobacteria bacterium
AAACGGCCTTCCTTATACTGCAGGCTGCCTTCGATATAGTTTGTTTCACTCATTCTCTGTCTCACTTTTTACTTTAACTTTAAAAATTTTAAAAGCATATCACCACAGAGACACAGAGGACACAGAGAAAAAATGTTTTTTAACAGCGCCGAAGGCGCGTTAAAAAATAAAAGCCTCTGTGTCCTCTGTGCCTCTGTAGTGAAACATTATTTTAATCGCCTTATCAGGAATCCTGCCCCGAAACGTAATCCACCACTTCCAGGCCAAAACCGGCAAGGCCGTGAATAACTTTCGGCGCAGTCATCAACCGCATTTTCCTGACCCCCAGGTCAACCAGTATCTGTGCACCGACACCATCGGTCCTGATATCAGACGGCTGCTTGGTTTTTACCACTTCAGCCTCATCACCGGAACGCTCGGACATCCACTGCAGGATAACGGCATCTTCATCCGGCAGGCTTAATAATACAACAACGCCCTGCTCGGCTTCAGCCACCTGTTTTAATGCATCCTGCAGCGGCCATGATTTTGAATCCTGCGAACCCAGGGCATCGGTCAACACATTTTTCATATGTACGCGCACATGCACCGGTTGCCCTGAGTCGATACTACCGTTTGCATTAACCAGTGCATAGTGGGTCAGCGAGTCCACGCTGTTACGATAGGCAACCAGGGTAAAATTGCCGTACTCTGAAGGAAAATCACATTCGCTGATGCGCTCGACGGTTTTTTCATGTTTCAGACGGTAACTGATCAGATCTTCAATGGTACCGATTTTCAGATTGTGTTCGGCGGCGAATTTTTCCAGGTCGGGACGGCGTGCCATGCTGCCATCGTCGTTCAGAATTTCCACGATCATGGCACTCGGATCCAGCCCGGCAAGACCGGCAAGGTCACAACCGGCCTCGGTGTGACCGGCACGGGTCAGTACGCCACCGGGCTGCGCCATTAACGGAAAGATATGGCCGGGCTGCACCAGATCTTTGGGAGACGCATCGGGTTTGACCGCCGCGGCAATGGTCACCGCACGATCGGCAGCAGAAATACCGGTGGTCACGCCCTCCGCTGCTTCAATCGACATGGTGAAATTGGTGCTTTCCAGTACATCGGTGCCATGAATCATTAATGGCAGGTTGAGCTGTTTGCAGCGTTGCTGGGTCAGCGTCAGGCAGATCAGGCCGCGACCATAGCGCGCCATAAAGTTTACATCGTCGGCTGTCACCGCAGAAGCCGCCATTAACAGGTCACCTTCGTTTTCACGATCTTCATCGTCCATAATAACAACCATCTTGCCCTGACGGATGTCTTCAATAATTTCTTCTGTACTATTTAATTTCATAAGTTTTTTTCACTGTTTTTTTCGGGCTGATTTTCCGGGCTAACTGACAAAACCGGCTTTCGCCAGGGCTTCCAGGGTAATACCACTGCTGTTGCCATCATCCTGCCTGGTCAACAGCCGCTCCAGGTAACGGGCAATCAGATCAACTTCCAGGTTCACTTTTGTACCCGGTTTGTAATTTTTAATAATGGTCTGCTGCTGGGTGTGCGGCACAATATTGATTTCAAAATCAGCATCGGTGATCCGGTTAACGGTCAGGCTGGTGCCGTCGATGCAGATGGAACCTTTCATCGCAATATAATGCTTCAATTCATCCGGCGACCGGATTATCAGCTGGATGGAACGTGACTGCTCCCTGATGGAAAGCACTTCGCCCAGGCCGTCAACGTGACCGCTGACCAGGTGACCACCCAGGCGTGTCGTTGGTAACAGTGCTTTTTCCAGGTTGACTTCACTGCCGATGGCAAGATCTTTCAGGCTGGTCAGGGCGATGGTTTCATTGGAAACGTCTGCCGCAAAATGCCTGTCGTCAAATTCAATGGCCGTCAGACACACACCATTGACCGCGATGCTGTCACCCAGTTGCACATCGGCCATGTCCAGCGATCCGGTATCGACATGCAGGCGCATGTCACCGCCGACGGGTTCTATTTTTTTAATACGGCCAATGGCTTCAATAATTCCGGTAAACATGATTATCTGGCTTTTTTTGCTTTGGATTTTTTACTTTTTACAGCCTGTAAGGCCACAACATAACTGGACAGCGGCATGGACGAGGCGTTGTTAAACTCGGCGCCGGCCGCCACTCCGACCTGTGCTATTTCCCTGGCCGACATTTTTTTATCATAAACGGCGAACATGGCTCCCAGCGCATATTCCGCACCCGAACCGATGGCCCAGAATTTTTTGTACTCGGTTACTTCGCGCAGTGAATGCACGCCAAAAATACCGAAGGGGTTGGCGATCAGGGCATCGATCTGGGTCGACTCGTAAGGATCATCATCCTCGTCCTTGGCATTCAAAAAGTACTTTTCCTTTAACAGCGGGTGCAAGCCACGGAAGGTTTCAAAAATAGCCAGGCGGGATGAAAAATCAATATCAGTTTTCCGCTCCGCCACCCTTTTGCTGGCAAACACGCTTTCCATCACCAGCTGATGGGCCGCACTGCCGACAATGCCAAGATAGTTTTCATCATGACGTAAAATTTTATCGTGGGCAGCATCATAGTTTGAGTTTAGCTTCAGGTCACCAAAACTGGTGAGACTGTCCGCTGCGATACAGACCTTTCCCGCTTTTTTTACGACTACAACTGTCGACATCAATAACCTCTTTTACTCAATCACTTGATCTGGCCGGCTGCTTTAAACTAGTCAGCACGACTTTGCGGCTGCGCGGTAAAGCGGATATCATTTCCGATCGAACGCACATCTTTTATATGCAGGGCAATCCTGTCTTTCATCTGCTGCAGCTCGGGCAGATGAAACAGCCCCTTTGCACTGTCACCCATAATGTGCGGCGCCATATAAACAATGATTTCATCCACCAGATCATCTTTTAAAAGAGCGCCGCATAAAACCGAACCGGCTTCCACATGCAACAGATTAATTTCTTTTGCTGCCAGCTTTTTCATCAATGCCCTGAGATCAATCTGCTGCCCATCAATGGTTTCAATTGTACAGGGATAGCGGTCTTCGTTTTCCACATTAACCGTGGTATATACCGTGCAGTCACCTGCTGTATTCATTATTTTCGCTTGCGGCGATATCTGCAACCGCGTATCCAGCACGATACGCTGCGGCTGGCGAACGGCCTCGACGCCAAGTTCCGCCGCTGACAGGCGCACATTCATTGACGGGTCGTCTGCCAGCACCGTACCGATGCCGGTAAGAATGGCCGAGCTCCGGGCCCGCAGGCGCTGCACGTCATTGCGTGAGGCTTCACTGCTGATCCATTTGCTTTCCCCGGAGGCCATCGCGGTGCGCCCGTCAAGACTCATCGCCAGTTTGACCCGGACAAATGGCCGCGACGATTTCATGCGCCGGATAAACCCCGGGTTAAGCTCAGCCGCCTGCGCTTCCAGCAGGCCGCTTTCAATTTCAATGCCCGCCTGCTGCAGGCGGATCAGGCCCTTGCCCGCTACCAGTGGATTGGGATCGAGCATGGCGGCAAAAACCTTTTTCACCCCGGCCTTGACCAGGGCGTCGGCACACGGCGGGGTCTTGCCGGTGTGGCTGCAAGGCTCCAGTGTCACGTAAACCGTGGCATCTTTTGCCCGCTCACCCGCCTGCTGCAGGGCGTTTATTTCCGCATGAGGCTCGCCGGCACGCCGGTGCCAGCCCTCACCGACTATTTCACCCCGGTTAACGATGACACAACCGACACAGGGGTTCGGATCCGTCGTATACATACCCTTTTTTGCCAGCCGTATGGCACCTTGCATGTATTCGAGATCACTGATCATAAAGTCAACAAAACGCTGTGTTCAGGTTATTTTGCAGGCAGAGACAAAGGCTATGATAAAAAAGCTAGCGATTTTTTCTCGGGCTTTTGCTCTGTTCGAGTTTTTCAATGGCTTCACGAAAGGCATTGATATCACTGAAATCGAGATACACCGAAGCAAAGCGAATATACGCCACCTGGTCCAGTGCCAGCAGCTCTTCCATCACCAGGTTACCGATTTTCGACGAGCTGACTTCGCGCTCACCGGCTGCCAGCAGCTGATGAGTAATACGATTAATCGCGGCATCGATCTGCTCGGTACCGACCGGACGTTTTTCCAGCGCGCGCATTACCCCGGCACAGAGTTTTTCCGCCTTGAACGGCATCCGGCTGCCATCCTGTTTCACCACCCGCGGCATATTCAGTTCGGCGCTTTCATAAGTAGTAAAGCGCTCGTTACAGGAAACACATTCACGGCGGCGGCGCACCTGGCCACCATCGCTTGACAGGCGCGAGTCTATAACGCGGGTATCCGGGGCTGAGCAAAATGGACAATGCATGCTGTTGTCTTAGCTTTGGTAAACCGGAAGGCGCTGGCAGACCGCGCTGACTTTTTCGCGCACACTGTCGACAATGGCGCTATCGGCAACATCAT
>JAJRTD010000184.1 GCA_024278435.1 Gammaproteobacteria bacterium
CCATTCCTGGCCCAGTACAAAACGGGAAACATCGGTGCCGCTGTTGTATTCAATATTCACCGGGCAATGGCCTTCACGGTAGACCTGCAGCACCTCGGTCAGTTGCCGGGTAATCCGGGTATCCGACCAGCTGCCGTTAGCCCCGCTGCGGTCGAGTTTTATCTGCAGTCCGCGGGCAAACTTTTCCCTGGCCTGCGTCATGTTGTAAACCGCGCTGGCCGTTATAGTATAGGCGGCATTAAAGTCATCGTAGCCGACACTACCGACAACCACGCATACCTTGTCCTTTTCCATATTGCTGCCGTATTCTTCATATACATCTTCATAAAGAATCACTTCAACACGCGCGGTGCGGTCATCCAGTACCCCGGTAACAATCTTGCTGCCGGTTTTTGTGCGGCGTACGCGCATGCCGATCAACAGCCCGGCCAGGCAGTACTGTTTTTTGTTTTTCTTGCCATAACGGTAACCGCCACCGTTTCCGCCGCGCTCGCTTTCCGGCACCAGGTCCGGTACTTTAGAAAAACGGCACTCGGTAAATCGTCTCAGTTCGTTTTCATAACGGGAAATAGGATGCCCGGTTAAATACAGGCCCAGGGTTTCCTTTTCATTGGCCAGGCGGATTTCATCATCCCAGTCGTCTACTTCAACGATATGCACATTGGCGTGGGCATCGGGCTCATCGGATGAGCCGAACATGTCATGCTGGCCGATGCTGGCATTTTTCTGGTTCTGCTCCGCCAGTTGCACCGCGTTACTCACACTGGCAATCAGGCTGGCGCGGTTGGGACCCAGGGAATCCATAGCACCGGACTTGATCAATGCCTCCATCACCCGGCGGTTCACCTTGCGGGTATCACTGCGCCGGCAAAAATCATAAAGATCAACAAACGGGCCGTTGCTGTCACGCTCGTTGATAATGCCCTCCAGCGCGCCCTCACCGACGCCTTTGAGGGCACCGAGGCCATACAAAACCGACTGCGGATCAGGCACGCTGAACTGGTAAATCGATCGGTTGATGTCCGGGGGCAGCACCTTTACCCCCTGGTCGTGGCAGTCTTCGATCAGGCCGACCACCTTGTCGGTGTTGTCCATATCCGCCGACAGCACGGCGGCCATAAATTCCGCCGGGTAATGTGCTTTCAGCCAGGCGGTCTGGTATGACAGCAGGGCATAGGCCGCCGAGTGTGACTTGTTAAAGCCATAGCCGGCAAATTTTTCCATGAGATCGAAAATATGGGTGGCCAGGTCGGCATCCACGCCACGCGCCACCGCACCTTTCATAAACAGCTCGCGCTGCTCGGCCATGACCTCGGGTTTTTTCTTGCCCATGGCACGGCGCAGCATGTCGGCGCCGCCCAGGGTGTAGTTGGCCAGCACCTGGGCAATCTGCATTACCTGTTCCTGGTACAGGATAACACCGTAGGTCGGGGTCAGTACCTGCTCCAGGTCCGGGTGGAAATAATCCACCTCGGCGCGGCCGTGTTTGCGGTTGATGAAATCATCCACCATGCCCGATTGCAACGGGCCGGGACGGAACAGCGCCACCAGCGCCACGATGTCCTCGAAGCTGTCTGGGCGCAGGCGGGTAATCAGATCTTTCATGCCGCGTGATTCAAGCTGGAACACGGCGGTGGTATTGGCTGCCTGTAACAGGGTAAAGGTGTCTTTATCGTCCAGCGGCAGATGTTCGATCTGCAGTAATTCCTCGCCTTCTTTTTCGCGGCGGCGGTTAACGTGTTTCACTGCCCAGTCGATAATGGTCAGGGTGCGCAGGCCGAGAAAATCGAACTTCACCAGTCCCACGGCTTCGACATCGTCCTTGTCGAACTGGGTCACCACGCCGGCGCCACCCTCTTCGCAGTAAAGCGGGCTGAAGTCGGTCAAGACCGTCGGTGAAATCACCACGCCACCGGCATGTTTACCGGCATTTCTGGCCACCCCTTCCAGCGACAGCGCCATGTCCAGGATGGCGGTAACTTCCTCTTCGGTGTCGTAGGCTTTTTTCAGTTCTTCGGATTCGTCCAGCGCCCTGGTCAGGGTCATGCCCAGATCAAAGGGAATCATCTTGGCGATGCGGTCGACAAAGCCATAGGGCTGGCCCATGACACGGCCGACATCACGTACCACCGCCTTGGCCGCCATGGTGCCGTAGGTAATAATCTGGGAGACACTGTCACGACCGTATTTCTGCGCCACGTAGTCGATTACCCGGTCGCGGCCTTCCATGCAGAAGTCGACGTCGAAGTCAGGCAGCGAGACACGTTCCGGGTTGAGGAAACGTTCGAACAGCAGGTCGAATTCCAGCGGATCGAGGTCGGTAATTTTCAGCGCGTAGGCCACCAGTGAACCGGCACCGGAACCACGGCCCGGTCCGACCGGAATACCGTTGTTTTTTGACCACTGGATAAAGTCGGCAACAATCAGGAAGTAACCGGGAAAGCCCATGTTATTGATAACGTCGAGCTCGATCTGCAGGCGTTCTTCATAGGCCTTGCGTTTTTCAGCGTATTGCTCGTCATTTTCATCAAGCAGAACGCTGAGCCGCTCCTCCAGCCCCTGCTGCGAAACCCGGCAGAAATAGCTGGCTTCGGTCTCTCCTTCCGGGATCGGAAACTGCGGCAGAAAGCTCTTGCCCAGCTGAATCTCGAGGTTGCAGCGGCGGGCGATTTGCACCGTGTTTGCCAGCGCTTCGGGAATATCGGAAAACAGTTCCTGCATTTCTGCCGCGCTGCGCAGATACTGCTGGGCACTGTAGTTTTTCGGACGACGCGGGTCATCCAGGGTACGGCCGTCATGGATACACACCCGGGCTTCATGGGCATCGAATTCATCGGGCTTGAGAAAACGCACATCGTTGGTAGCCACCACCGGTATATCGAATTCAATGGCCAGATCGACGGCTTCGGCGATATAAGCCTCCTCGTTTTCCCGGCCGGTGCGTTGCAGTTCAATATAAAAACGGTCGTTAAAGCACGTCGCCCAGTTCTGCAGGCGCTGTTTTGCCAGCCCCACCTGTCCGGTCAGCAGGGCACGGCCGATATCACCGTGGCGACCGCCGGACAGGGCAATAATGCCCTCGGCATGCTGTGTGATCCACTCTGCCTGGATAACGGGCACACCACGGTGCTGACCTTCAAGATAACTTCGGGAAATCAGTTCGGAGAGGTTGAGGTAACCCTGCCTGTTCTGCGCCAGCAGCACCATCTGGAACGGTGCATCCTGGTCTTCGCCATAGCGCACCAGGGCATCGACCCCGATCAGTGGCTTGATACCGGCACCAAGTGCAGCCCGGGTGAACTTGACCATGGCAAACAGGTTACTCTGGTCGGTCAGCGCAACCGCTGGCATATTGTCCTCAGCCAGCGCCTGCATCAGCGGTTTAACGCGCACCAGGCCATCGACCAGTGAGTATTCGGTATGTACTCGCAGGTGAATGAAACTGGGTTGTGTTGACACGGATTTACCTCTGCTTGGATGAGTCAATAGTGTACCAAATCAGCCTGGCTCAGGCAGCAAATTCGTGGTTTGTTAAAGAAATATTTCACCACACAGACACGGAGGACACAGAGTTTTATTATGTTAATCGCGCCGTAGGCGCGATTAACAATACAAGAGATTTTCTCTGTGTCCTCCGTGTCTCTGTGCTGAAATGACTTTGGTTTTAGCCCTGATCAGGGCTTATTCAGCGAAATCCCATTCACCCTCATCATTTTTACAGAATGAACTCGATGTTTCCTTAAGCAAGGCAGCCTTCTTATACAGCTTATACATCAGGGTCCGGCACTCC
>JAJRTD010000185.1 GCA_024278435.1 Gammaproteobacteria bacterium
CCACCATAATAACCCGGAGGCGGACCGTAAGGACCGGGGCCGTATGGACCATAACCATATGGACCGTAGTCGTCGTCATCAAACATGTCTTCCATTTCTTCCATCCAGTAGCGTGGATCCCATTCATCATAAGGGTTCCAGTTATTGCCACCCCAGCCATCATTATTGCCAAACCAGGCATAACTGCTCGTTGCAGCCAGCATCAGGCTAAGCGCCATAAAAAATCGTAACGTTGTTTTCATCATTTGCTCCATCATCAGTAAAAATCAGGTCACATCATTTTATGTCAGCGTATGGCTTACTTCAATGACCTGAATCAAAACTTTCTAATATATTAAGACTCAAATATTTCATATCTTTAAATAGTTTTACTACCATTGCATAACACCCCTAACAACAGGCCGATGGCTTACCGCAGCCGAGGTTTATTATGGATAAAGCAGACTTGCAGCAATTAACAACCAGCGCCGAACGGCTCAATACCGCCATACAGACAATCGGCCAGGTAATACTGGGCAAAGACCGGCAGATCAAGCTGGCGCTCAGCTGCCTGCTGGCGAAAGGCCATTGTCTGATTGAGGATCAGCCCGGTGTAGGCAAGACCACGCTGGCCCACACCATGGCACAGGTAATGGGGCTTGAGTTCCAGCGTATCCAGTTCACCAGTGATTTACTGCCGGCCGATGTACTGGGCGTATCGGTGTTTAACCGGGAAAGCTCGCAGTTCGAATTTCACCCCGGGCCGATCTTTTCACCGTTTATCCTTGCCGATGAAATCAACCGCGCCACTCCGAAAACCCAAAGCGCCCTGCTGGAAGCCATGGAGGAATACCAGGTGACCGTGGAAGGCGAAACCCGCGAACTGCCCGATCCGTTTTTTGTTATTGCCACCCAGAACCCGCAGCACCAGATAGGCACCTACCCGTTACCCGAATCACAGCTCGACCGCTTTTTAATGCGTATTGACCTGGGCTATCCGGATAAGACCGCCGAGCGCCAGTTACTGGAAGGAGAAAACCGCCGTAATATCATTAAAAAACTGCAACCGGTGTTTGATAAAGCACTGTTACGCCAGTTGCAGCAGCAGGTGACCGCATTACATGTCGCCCCCGCCATCCTGGATTACGTGCAGTCCATACTCGAGTTTTCACGCCAGAGCGGCGCCTTCGAGTTTGGTCTGTCACCACGTGGCGGCCTGGCACTGATCAATGCCGCCCGCGCCTGGGCCCTGATTGACGACGAGAAATATGTCCTGCCCGAACACATACAGGCCATCCTGCCGGCGGTGGTCAACCATCGCCTGCCCGTACACCTTGAAGCCGGCAGCAAACAGACCGTTACTGCCGCACAGCATATTATGGAATCCGTTGGTATTTCATAATGTTTCCGGCCGGCTTAAAAATACCGGACTTCAGGCGCAGGCCGGTTTTTGCATTTATTGCAAAACGCAGCGGACCGTTTGACGGCAAGGCAAGCTTAACCCGCGACCGGGTTTACATTGTTCCCACCAGAGCCGGTTTTGTTTTTTCCCTGTTACTGCTGACCCTGCTTATCGGATCCATCAATTATGAAAAAAGCCTGGGCTTTGCCCTTACCTTTTTACTGGTCGGCATCGGCAATGTCATGCTGCTATCAACCTGGCGCAACATCGCCGGCCTGGAACTCAGGGCCATGCCAGCTGCCGCTGTCTACGCCGGTGAAACCGCCACCTTCAGTGTACAGCTGGTTAACCATCAGTTGTTACACCGGCATTCCATTGCCATCAGTTACAACGGCGATGAACAGGATATTGTCGACTGTGCAGCGAAGCAGAAGCAGCTGATTCAGTTCAAGCTTGAAACAAAAAAACGCGGGCGCCTGAACCCGGGGAAATTCCGGCTTTACAGCGAGTTCCCCGGCGGGCTGTTTGTGGCCTGGACCTGGATCGACCTGAACATGAGCTGCATTGTTTACCCGGCACCCGACTACCGCGTTAGCCTGCCCGCGACGGACAGCAATAACAGTGGCGACAATGACTTGAGCGGACAGAGCATGGAAAACTACAGTCATTTGCGCAAGTATCATCACGGTGACAATATCAGCCGCATATCATGGAAAGCCGTGGCCAAAACCGATGAACTGTTCACCAGGGAATTTACCGGTGCACAGCCGCAGAAACTGTGGATTGACTGGACGGACATTGCAGCAGACGACAAGGAGCAACGTTTATCAATCATGACCGCAATGATCATTCAGGCTGAAGCCAGGCAGCAACACTATGGCCTGCGTCTGCCGCAGCAACAGATCACGCCACAACATGGCAACAAGCATTTCCACCACTGCCTGAGCACACTGGCTTTATTCTAGCCTGCAGCAAATGAACAAGCGTCTCAGCAAGCCCTCTTCTGCCACCCTGTTAGCACTGCTGGCCGGTATCCACCTGTCCGCCCTGCCGCTGTACGCCAACATGCCAGTCGTTATTCTTCTGCTTATTTCTCTGTTAACCCTGTGGCAGGTTTTTATTATCAAACGGCAGCAGGAAAATCCAGGTCGGACTCTGCAGATAACCATTATCGTTGCCGCCTTTTTAAGCCTGCTGTTCTCATACGGACAGCTGTTCGGTCAGCAGCCCGGCATTGCGCTTGTTATTTTAATGACCTTGCTGAAACTGTTTGAAACCCGGGGGGCCCGTGACGGCTACACTATTATCTACAGTTCTTTTTTTATCACCGCCAGTAATTTTTTTCATTCACAGTCGGTGTGGCTGGTTGTTTACGTATTTTTTGTTATTGCTTTTTTACTTGCCAGTCTCATCGCCCTAAGTGACCGGCTCAATACCGTCAGCACAAAAACCCGCTACCGCATGGCAAGCCGGTTTACCATACTGGCACTGCCTTTTATGCTGATTTTATTCGTACTTTTTCCACGCATCCCCGGGCCACTGTGGGGATTGCCTGACGACGCCTTTGCTGGCCAGTCCGGCCTTAGCGAGACAATGTCACCGGGCAGTATTAACCGACTGATCAGTTCTTCGGCCATTGCCTTTCGCGTCAAGTTTCATGGTGATATTCCCGAGCACAACCAGCGTTACTGGCGCGGCGCGGTTTTATCCATATACGATGGCAAAACATGGTCACGCCGGGACGTACCGCTGACCGAGCCACCAAATATCCAGTACCAGGATACCAAGGCCCGTTCGTTCCGTTATAGCGTCACCCTGCAGCCGACAAACATGAACTGGCTGCTCGCCCTGGAATACCCGGAAAGTTACGGCGCACAATACACGCTCAACCATGAAGCCATGTTGCTGACCGAAAACAAACAGAGCAACGTCATCAGTTACACTGTTACCTCACAAACAACTGCTGTCAATCGCGCCCTGCTCGAACAGGAGCAGTATAAAAACCGTCTGCTGCCACTCAACCATAACCCGCAGACCATGGCTCTTTCCGATCAGCTGCTGCGCCTCAGCAAATACAACCGTGAGGACTATATCCGCGAAGTACTTTCATATTTCAGAAACAATCATTTTGTCTACACCCTAAACCCTGACTTGCTTGGCGATAATGCCGTGGATGACTTTCTGTTTAACAGCCGGCGTGGCTTCTGCGAACATTATGCCAGCGCCTTTACCTACCTGATGCGTGCCGCCGGCCTGCCTGCGCGTGTGGTCATCGGTTACCAGGGCGGTGAAATGAACCCGCTGGATGACTACATGATCGTTCGCCAGTCCGATGCACACGCCTGGGCGGAGGTATGGATAAACGACCGCTGGCAACGTTTTGATCCAACAGCCGTTGTTTCACCGGACCGTATTGAACAGGGCATACAGGATGCCGGACTTGAGCAGGACCGCCTGCCCCTGCTGCTGGTTTCAAACAGCCACTTTATTAAAAGCATGAGCTTTTTATATGACAGCTTTCAGAACAGCTGGAACCAGTGGGTGATCGGTTTCGACCAGAAAAAGCAAAATGACTTTTTAAAATTTCTTGGCTTTGAAAATACCGGCACAGCAAACCTGATTTTATTACTGGTGATTTTATTAACGCTCACCGGCGTGGCAATCAGCTGGCTAATACTAAGACAGACCATCGTTGAAAGAGACCCGGTACAGCATTACTACAATATTTTCTGTAGCCGTATCGGGCGGCTCGGCCTGCCACGCCACCTGAATGAAGGCCCGGTGGATTATGAAAAGCGCATAAACAGAGAGCTGAATCTTGCACAGCAGACAAGGAACGATCTGGGCTTTATCTTTAAAGCCTACCGCGCCCTGCACTACCGTAACCAGTCGAACAGCGACCTGCTTAAACTTTATATTAAAAAAATAAAGGCATTTAAATAAAAGCTGTTCACCACAAGGCACAGAGCACACAGAGAAAACATTTCTAAGGTTGTGCGCCGCAGGCGCTAAACAAAAGAAACTTCGTGTCTCTGTGGTGAACAACCGCTTTACCCGCCCGTATTTTCATCAACAAAATTACGGATAAACGACAACGGCTTTGCACCGCTGAAACGCGCCACTTCCTCACCCTTATCGATTAACAGGATAGTAGGAAAGCCCCTTACCTGGTAGCGACCGGCCAGCTTCATGTTCTCACCCTCATCAACCTCGACTTTTGCCAGCTTGATGCGGCCGTCATATTCGGCAATCAGTTTTTTCAGTATCGGCGCGATCACCAGGCAGGGGGAGCACCAGTCCGCCCACAGATCCACCAGCACCGGGGCCGTATGTGAAGCCATCAACACTTTTTCTTCAAAATCATGTAAATCAACATCAAAAATCAATTGTTCCGCTTGCGCCACAATAACTACCATCAGGTTAATCAAAAAGCCCATTATACTATGTCAGGCCTTACACGTTATAATAGCGTTTTTATTAATCGAGACAAATCCGGGGCTGGAACAATCATGGGTTCAATAATGATCGAGCATAATGTCACGCCGGCAAAACTTGACGTGTTATATGTTGATGACTGGCCGACCTGGTCAAAAGAGGTTTCTGAATTTGACTGGACTTATGACCAGAAAGAAACCTGTTATATTATTGAGGGCAAGGCCATTATCACACCGGAAGACGGCGAACCGGTAACCATACAGGAAGGCGACATGGTGTTTTTCCCGAAAGGCATGAAGTGTGTCTGGAAAGTCATCGAACCAATCGAAAAACATTATATTTTCGAATAAGCAGAGGCTATCACTATGGAACTATGGGAACAGCTACTTGCAGGTGCATTGGGCCTGCTTGTTCTCTTTATGTTTTTTCCCGGCATTAAAGCCACCATGGAAAAAAGTAAAAATGCAGAGGAAAAACACTGGGGCACTTTAATATTACTGACTGTGATACTAATCGCCTTTGTCATGCTGATGATCTATTCGGTACAATAATCAAGCCGCTCAAAAACATCACGCAATCACGACGCCAACCCCGGTTTTCTGACACTTCATGTGCCTGGGAATCTCTGAACAAGTTATTTAACCTGCTGCCAACTCACCCAGTCCGAATGATTCTCGGCCACATGAAACAACGCTGCAATCACATGCCGGTCATAACGGCTACCGGCTTCAGACAACAGCACATCCAGCGCTTCGTTAACCGGCATGCCGGAGCGATAGGCTCTGGAGCTGGTCATTGCTACAAAGGCATTGGCAACCGACAGGATTCGCGACTCCAGGTAGATTGCATCGCCGGATAAACCTTCCGGATAACCACTGCCGTCAAGGAACTCATTTTTCTGCCGTACAAAATCAATAACCGGGCCGTCAAATTCAAGGTCTTTTAATATCTCGACGCTGTAGTCAATATTCTTGCGCAGGGTTAAGGCTTCCTCATCCGTCAGGGCTTCCGCATTGGTCAGGGTTTCTGCAGGAATAAAAAGCTTGCCGATATTGGCAAGCTGGGCAGCCATAGACAGGGCATCAATTCGTGCCTGTGGCAGATCCATGGCACGCGCAATGGCCACCGCCACCTCCCGTGTGCGCTCCGAGTGATGCGTACAATAGGGATCGTGCCGGTCTATCAACTGCACCAGGGTGGCGATAATGCCATCCATTAAACGGTTGTGCCTGCCCTGGGCATCCTTTAATTCTGTTATGTCGTGCATCACATAAAGATGCGACTGCTTGTAGTCCGGATGATTAAGCGCCACCACGGAAACATGGTAGTCACGGCGCCGGCCGTTAAATTCCAGCCGCATTTCCCTGTTGCGCACTTCCTGCTGCCCGTTCTCCGGTTTTATAGCCAGCAGGCGCGTGGTTATTTCGGTGTTGAACAGATGGTTCAGGGCCTTGCCGCGAATATCAACGTTATCAATCGCAAATGTTCTGGCCAGTGCATTGTTAATAAACACCAGACGGTCTATATGATCCAGCAAAAAGATATGATCGTTAATACTGTCACCAACGGCGTTTAATAAAGCGGCGCGAGCCTCAAGCCGGCGCTTGGCTTTCTGCAATCGAAGACTGGTTGCATGGCGCCAGATAGCAACGAAACTCAGGGCGACAATAAACACCACTAAAAGAAAAACGGTGAGGATAAAACCCTGGTGCGCTTTTGATTCTGCCAGCGCTTCGGCAACATCGATTTTCTGCACCAGTATCATCGAGGTATTATGTATCGCCCTTGCTGTTGCCAGCACCGGTACACCACGATAGTCCGGCTGCATGACAAAGCCGCCGATATTTTCCGCTGCCGCCGCTTCAGCCGAACTTGTTTGAGTTATTGCCTGTTTATGGAAAATGCCCGGCCCCTGTTTTAGCGGGCTCAGATAATTGATGCTGTTTTTATCCAGCGACACCAGCAGGCTTTCCTCTGTCTTTGTGGTCAGCCAGTCTTTCAGTAATAATTGATACAGACTGTTTTCGGGGTTGATTACCGCAACCACGGCGGCGCGAATATCATCCGGCGACAACGCCTGCACCGATCTGACCGGCGCCACGATTATCAACCGCGCCTGTTTTTCACCCGCCTTGTAAATCGTGGAAACGAAGGTGTTGTGTTTTTTCAGCATGCGCTTGAATGCTTCGCTGACAGCCGCATCGTTAACCGGGAAATAACGTGTCGCCAGCAGCACGCCATCAGCATTAACAATGGCCAGGCCGTCATTCACCCTGTTATCTATATTATTGTTTATTGCTTTGACCGGGGTAAATATATCGGCATTATCGGCTGTGGCATTAATGAGATTTTTCAGATGATGTAACTGGCCACGCACGGTTTCATTTTGCGACGTCTCCGCAGCGGACAGCTCACTGGCGTACAACTGCAACAGCGGGTTGGCTGCCAGTTCATTTATATTATCAACCTGCTGCCCCAGCCAGGATTCAATGGCATGCTGCTGGGATTCCGCCATAATGCCCAGCCGCGCCTGCCAGCTTTCGATATCACGCTGCTTTTCACTGGACACATATTGAAACACCAGCCAGATACTGCCGCTGATAAAAATCAGCAGCAGGATAAAAGCAAAGAGTGCAGGCCTGTTCGTTGAACTCATCGCGTCGTATTGCTTGCAGCTATTGTTCTAATTGGGCACATGCATCCACCAGTGATGTTCATTGACAGAATAGACCGGTACATAATGAAAGATGTCGACGTGCGAAATCACTTCATCAATCTGGTTATCAAGAATAAGGATGTCATTGTTGTTTTTAATCGCCATTACCGCGTGCGGAATTCTCAGGTTGGTATCCTGCACCACGACGACCCGCATTGCCTCAACATCGTAACCCAGCCATTTCATGGACAGCATTTTAATAATGGCGTAATCCTCGCAGTCGCCATTATTTACCAGGAACTCTTTTGGCGTGGCCCAGTAATCATTCACGCCGTAATTTTCAATGTCGAGGATATATTCTTTTTCATTGGCGTATTTATTAACCTGCTTTATCTGCTGCAGCACCGGCAGCTGGCGGATACTTTTTAAAAAGGCCTGCCATTGCTTCAAATGGCACTGGTTAAACTGCACTGACTGGCAGGAGCGGGAGTCCTTCAAATCCAGCAGGTGACGCTCGAGGACAGACAGCCATTGCGGAAATATTGACAGGTTCTGCTTCTGTATTTCCTGGTAACCAAACAGACCGGAAACGCTGGAACTCGCCGACCACGCAGCCGGGCCGGCCGTAAAATTCAGCAGTAAAAACAGCGCTATCAGCAAATATCGGGTATTTTTCAGCATTGACAGCTATAATACTTAAGTTGTTAACATCCTGCACTACTTTGTTTTATATGAATTTTATAATACCGAAACCCGTCTGCCGTCTCCTGTTTATTGTTATTTCCGCGCAACTGTTTGCTGCTACGGCACTGGCCGATACAGCTGCAGACACAGCACAGGTCGATGAATCTTTAAGTGACCCGACCGCCCAGAAAATTTTTGACCTGGCAATGGAGGAGCGTGACAGCGGCAAGATATATGACGCCATTGAGAAGTTTGAATATATTTTAAGTCGCCGCCCCTCGCTCAACCGGGCCCGACTGGAACTGGCTGTCAGTTACCATCGAGCCAGCCAGTATGACGATGCCATGCGCGAATTCCAGAAGGTGCTTGACGACCCGGAAACACCGGAGAAAGTCCGCCTCGCCATCCTGGCCTATATCGGGCAGCTGAGCAGTGACGAACTGAAACCTGAATCAGAGAACAGCTTTTCCTACTACGCAAAAGTCGGCGCCCTGTACAACACCAATATCAACTTTGCACCGTTACGCGGCAGTATCGACTATGAGATTCCTGCCGGAGAGGACAGGGCATCCCCCGGCCTCGATACCTTTTTTAGCGCCTCGCACCGCTACCGCAACAACAAACCTTTTAACACCGCTGGCGCCGCAACCAACTTTGAATGGCAGAGCCAGATCTCATGGACCGGCAATAACTACACCCGCATCCGTGATTTCAGCCTGAATATTGTCAGCGCCAGCACCGGCCCGGCCTGGATTTCCACCGGACGCTGGCGCGGCGCCATCAATGTACAGATCGACCAGACTTATTTCGGTAATTCAACGCTGGGCACCTTTATATCCCTTAACCCGTTAGTCACTTTTGATCTGGGCAATTACCGCAGCGTCACTATTGAAGCCTCCTATACTGACAACAACTTTGCGCGCACCGCAGACCAGGGACGTGATGGTAACAGCGTACTGGCCGGCGCAGCCTATACCTCTCTGCTCGGTGGTGTCGACAATGGCCTGGAGGCCGGTTTCCGTCTGACCGACCAGACCGCGGATGATGACCAATACGGCTACCAGAGCGGCGAAGTCTATTTTGGCGGCTTTGCCGGTGCCGGTGCAAACAGCAACTTTTATCTCAACCTGAATTTTGAACAGTACAATTTTGACGCCGCCGATACCGTCTCCGGTACCATACGCGATGAGATCGAAAGCCGCTATGTACTGGGTTACAACATGGACATCAAGCAGGGCTTTATGCAGGGTTGGACACTCAATACGCACATCTCCTTTACCAAAAACAACTCCAATGTCGATGCCTTCAGTTATGAAAGAAAACTGTTTGCCATCAACTTCGCGCGTTACTTTATATAAGCGGAAACACAAATCCTGCCAGAAAAAACCGCCAACTGGCAGAAAAGCC
>JAJRTD010000186.1 GCA_024278435.1 Gammaproteobacteria bacterium
AATTTCGCTTTGGCTGTCTTGTCACCGCTTTTGGCAACCCGCCCTACCTTGTCGGCGGCTTTTTCAACCGATTCAAGATCGGCCAGTGCCAGCTCGGTATCAATAACTTCGATATCGCTGATAGGATTGATCTTGCCATCAACATGGATCACGTCGTCATTATCAAAACAGCGCACCACGTGGGCAATGGCATCGGTTTCACGGATATTGGCCAGGAACTTGTTACCCAGGCCCTCACCTTTGGAAGCACCGGCTACCAGCCCGGCAATATCAACGAACTCCATTGAAGTCGGTACTACCCGTTCCGGTTTAACGATTTCAGCCAGTTTATCCATTCGCGGATCGGGTACAAAAACCACGCCGACATTCGGCTCGATGGTGCAGAACGGGTAGTTCTCCGCCTGGATACCTGCTTTGGTTAATGCATTAAATAAGGTGGACTTGCCCACATTCGGCAAACCAACAATGCCACACTTAAAACCCACAGTTAACTCCTGGACAAAAATATAAAAACATAGAACCTATCCGCTAATGAACGCAAATAAACGCGAATGTTTTATCTATTTTATATTTGCGTTGATTAGGGATACTCTGAACAAGTCCTTATCTGTCATCCTGAGCGCAGCGAAGGATCTTGAGCCAATATGCAATCAATTACTTACGGGCATAAGATTCTTCGCTGCGCTCTGAATGACACTTATTCAGAGCATCCCTAGCGGAAAAATTAAAAATTATTTACTATGCAGTTTCTGCATAGCCTGTTCCAGCGCACCGCTGGCCAGATCCGGCATTATCCGGATCGCATCATCAATATCGGCATCGATCAGCGCCCGTTCATCGCGCGAGGCCGGATGCAATACGTAATCAACCACCTGGTCTTTGCTGCCCGGATGGCCGACACCGATGCGCAGGCGGTGAAAGTCCCGGCTGCCCAGCTGGTTGATAATGTCACGCAGGCCGTTATGGCCACCGTGACCGCCACCGGTTTTCAGTTTAGCCGTGCCCGGAGGCAGATCGATTTCATCATGCGCCACCAGTAGCTGGTCGGCATTGATACGGTAGAACGACAGCAGGCTTTTTACGGCCTGGCCGCTGCGGTTCATAAAGGTATCCGGCTTTAACAGCCAGATATCCCTGCCTTCAACTGAGATTTTAGCGACTTCGCCAAAAAACTTTTTTTCACCGCGAAAGGTTGCCGAATAAGCGCGCGCCACTTCCTCTACAAACCAAAACCCGGCATTGTGCCGGGTTTCAGTGTATTTGGGGCCGGGATTACCCAGCCCCACGATGACTTTCAGATCGATTGATCTTACAGACATATCTCGAAGTTACTCGCCTTCACCACCTTCTTCGGCAGCTTCATCACCTTCAGCAGCAGCTTCCGGTGCTTCAGTTTCCTCTTCTTCAGCAGCAACCTTACGGGCATGTAAACTGACAACGGCTGTATCGTACTCTTCACCATGTTTCAGCGCCAGTATTTCAACGCCTGCAGGCAGTTTCAGGTCGGACAGATGAATAATGTCACCCAGATGCATTTCTGACAGATCAACTTCAATGTGTTGTGGAATATTCTTGGGCAGACATTCCATTTCCACTTCCATCATCATATGACTGATAACACCACCTTCTGTCTTAACACCCGGAGCAACGTCTTCACCGATAAAATGCAGCGGTGTATGGACATGTACAACCTGTTTCTGGTCGATACGGATAAAGTCCATGTGCATCACTTCCTGTTTGTAAGGGTGGTGCTGGATGTCACGTAACAGAACGTCTTCGGATGTACCGTCGATATTCAGTGAAAGAACCTGTGAATAGAAATCTTCGTTAGGCAGCTCGTGCTGAACGTCTTTTTGCAGCAGCGTAATGGCTACTGGATCTTTACCGGTACCGTACACGATGGCCGGTAATTTTTTTGCATGACGCAGGCGGCGGCTCGCACCTTTCCCCATGTCATCACGCAATTGTGCGTCTAAGGATAAACTCATGATTTTCTCCGAGTATTAAATAAAAAATTCTTCATTCGCGACCAAATGAAGCATGTGCGGAAGTTTCAGACTTCCTTTGGCAACCCGCTGTGATTATTCACACCCGGTTATCAATTTGCTTAAGGCGCAACCACCGGGTCACGCCTTTTTTGTAGTTGCGCATTTTTTCGCAGCTACATTAATCTATGTACATCTCGCTGACAGACTCTTCCATGTGAATCCGTCGTATGGTTTCTGCCAGCATGGTAGCGACTGACAACTGGCGAATCCGTTTACATTTCTGTGCTTCTTCCGATAACGGTATGGTATTCGTTACCACCAGTTCATCCAGTACTGATTCATTAATATTATTCAGCGCATTGCCCGATAACACCGGGTGCGTACAGTAAGCCGAAACATTGGCAGCGCCGTGATCTTTTAATGCCGCTGCCGCCTTGCATAAAGTACCGGCAGTATCGACAAGGTCATCGACAATCACGCAGTTTTTGCCTTCAACATCACCGATAATATTCATTACTTCGGAAACATTGGCTTTCGGCCGGCGCTTGTCGATGATTGCCAGTTCGGCATCACCAAGACGTTTTGCCAGCGCCCTTGCCCTGACCACACCACCCACATCGGGTGAAACAACCAGTAAATCATCGTGGTACTGCTGCCAGATATCTTTCAGTAATATCGGCGAAGCATAAACATTATCCAGTGGCAGATCGAAAAACCCCTGGATCTGGTCAGCATGTAAATCTACGGTCAGCAACCGGTCCAGCTTTACACTGGCCAGCATGTTCGCCACCACTTTCGCAGTAATCGGCACCCGTGAGGAACGCGGTTTGCGATCCTGCCGTGAATAACCATAATACGGCACCACTGCGGTCACCCGGTTTGCCGAGGCGCGACGCATGGCATCGATCATCACCATCAGTTCCATCAGGTTGTCGTTGCACGGCGAGCAGGTTGGCTGGACAAGAAACACGTCCCGACCGCGGACGTTTTCCATTATCTCAACAAAAATCTCACCATCACTGAAGGTATCAACACTGATATCGCCCAGTCGGGTGCCCAGCAGTTCGGCAATGCGCTGTGCTAACGCGGGATTTGCATTACCCGCGAACACCATCAACCGGCTCTCGTCTTTATGTGTCACCTTGCCTGTCTCACTAGTAAACAATGCTCGTATTGAACAATGGCGGAGCTAACAGCGGTTATTCTGTTAGCAAAAATTTTTGTCACAACGTGTTGTGTAAGCCTTTAATATGGCTGGGCCGGCAGGATTCGAACCTGCGCATGCCAGGATCAAAACCTGGTGCCTTACCGCTTGGCGACGGCCCAACAAAACATTACTCTTTCTAAAAACCTGCGCATGCCAGGATCACAGGTCTTCTTAAACGGCTGCTGCCTTACCGCCTGGCAACGGCCCAACCAAAACATTACTCTTTCTGAAACCTGTACATGACCCAAATCACAGTCCTTTACCCGTTTGAGCTTCCATAAAGTGATGCAATGGCGAGCGGTTTAATCC
>JAJRTD010000187.1 GCA_024278435.1 Gammaproteobacteria bacterium
AAGATCCTTCGCTGCCGCTCAGGATGACAGTTCTCCTTTTGGCAATTTCCAGATTCAATGTTAGTGTACGCAAATGGATAACAGCAGCATGAAATTCAAAACCATCGGTGTCATCACCAAACCGGAGGCAGAATCTGTCAGAAAAACTCTGCTGGCTTTATTTACCTATTTAAAAAGCCGAAACTGCACCGTGCTGATTGATGAACATATCCCCGATGCCATCAATACCGACAGTTTCAAAAAAGCTGACCGTGAAACCATTGGCAAACAGTGCGACCTGGCGATCGTAGTGGGTGGCGACGGCACGATTCTAAACGCGGTGCGTTCCCTGTCGCACGCTCACGTTCCGCTGCTGGGCATCAATGTCGGTCGCCTGGGTTTCCTTGCCGACCTTTCACCGGATGAACTGGAGCCGTCACTGGATGATATTCTTAACGGCTCCTACCGCGAGGAACAGCGCTTCCTGCTGGAAGCCAGGGTCTATCGTGATAATAAAGTGGTATTTGAAGCCGATGCGTTTAATGACGTGGTGGTGCATATCCGTGACGTCGCCCGCATGATTGAATTTGAAACCCGCATCAATGACGAGTTTGTCAATCATCAGCGCGCCGATGGCATCGTCATTTCCACCCCGACCGGCTCTACCGCCTATGCACTGTCCGCCGGCGGCCCGATTTTGCACGCCACCCTGGATGCCATTACTCTGGTGCCGATTTCACCGCATACTCTCAGCAGCCGACCGCTGGTGGTGCATTCCGATTCGCAGATTGATGTACTGGTATGCAATACCAAGGAAGGCATTGCCCAGGCCACCTGTGACGGTCACCTGTCGGTGGACGTGCATGCAGGTGACCATATTAAAGTAAAACGCAAGGCCGATACCATCACCCTGCTGCACCCGAAACAGCATAATTATTTTGAAATTTTGCGCGCCAAGCTGCACTGGAGTGAGCATAGCTAGAAGTAGTTTGCAGTTATCAGTTGGCAGTTTTAAGTAAAAACTAAAAACCAGGGGTTACTTAACACTTCCGGCTTATAACTGCCCGCTGACAACTAATAACTGCCAACTTTTTTAAAAATGCTAAAACATCTATACATCAGAAACTTTGCCATTATCGATGAACTGGAACTGGACTTTAATGCAGGCATGACCGCGCTCACCGGTGAAACCGGTGCCGGTAAGTCCATATTGCTCGGTGCCCTCAACCTGGTTCTGGGCGACCGTGCGGACAACGACAGCATCAAACAGGGAAACGACTTCGCTGAAATTGTCGCCGAGTTTGATATACAGCAACTGGATGATGTTTCCGGCTGGCTGGTTTCGCAGGAGCTGAACGCCGATGGCGAATGCATGCTGCGCCGCCGTATTTCCCGCGACGGCCGCTCGCGTGCCTATATCAACAGCACCCCGGTCAATCTGCAGCTGATTCGTGAACTGGCGGAAATGCTGATCGATATTCACGGCCAGCACGAGCACCAGTCTATGATGAAAACTGCCGTGCAACGCCAGCTGCTGGATGATTACGCCCGCCACTCGCCCCTGCTGGAAGCGGTAAGCAATCTTTATGTGGAATTAAAACTGGTTGAAGAACAGCTGCAGCACCTGCAGCAAAGCAGCAAGGAACAGAATGACCGGCTGGATCTGTTGCGCTTCCAGACCAGTGAGCTCGACGCCCTGGCACTGGAGGAAAACGAATACCAGTTACTCGACAGCCAGCACAAACGGCTGGCCAATGCCGAAAAGCTGCAGACCACGGTGGCCAGTGCCATAGCCGCCTTAAGCGAAGATGAAAACAGCAATGTGCAGTCGGCCATTTCACACATTATTCATTCACTGGGCGACATCAGCGAAATTGATAACAAGCTGCTCCCGGTCACCGAAATGCTGCAGGATGCCCTGATCCAGGTTGATGAAAGCATCTCCCTGCTGCAAAGTTATCGCGACGACATTGATCTTGATCCGGCGCAACTTGCCCGTACCGAACAGCGCATACAGGACATTCTTGACCTTGCACGCAAGCACCGGGTTGAAGCAGAGGAACTGCCTGCCCTGCATGAAAAACTGCAACAGGAACTGGATAACATCGATCATGCCGATGAACTGCTGGAGCAGCTGGGCCACCAGCAACAACAGCTGGAACAGAATTATCTAAACGCCTGCGAAAAACTTTCCGTCAGCCGCAAAAAAGCCGCGCTAACACTCAACAGGAAAATCACCAGATCCATGCACAACCTGGGCATGAGTGGCGGCAAGTTTGAGATCAGCATTAAACCCGCCGGCAATAAACGTTCCGCCTATGGCCTCGACCAGATTGAATTTACCGTCACCGCAAATGCCGGCCAGCCATGCAAGCCCATTGCCCGGGTTGCTTCCGGCGGCGAACTGGCGCGTATCAGCCTGGCCATCCAGATGATTATCGCCAACAACAGCAAGATCCCTTCCCTTATCTTTGATGAAGTCGACAGCGGTGTCGGTGGCGGCATTGCCGAAATCGTCGGCCAGCATTTACGCACACTGGGTAGCGCCAGCAGAGACCGGGCAAACCAGGTCATCTGCATCACTCACCTGCCGCAGGTCGCCTCGCAGGCACACAACCATCTGCGCGTTGAAAAACAGACTCAGAAAAAACAGACCCGCAGCACGGTTGTTACCCTGGACAAGGAACAGCGTCGCCAGGAAATTGCCCGCATGTTAAGCGGTGTTGAAATTACCGAGCAGTCGCTGGCGCATGCCGATGAGATGTTAAGCCGGGCTGAGTCGACTTAAAAACGTTAAAAGCGATTTACCTCAGATTATTGTCATCCAGAATGTAGCGCAACGAAATGAAGGATCTTTCCGTATTTAAGCGGGGTAGAAAATGATCCTTCGCTACCGCTCAGGATGACAGTGTCTGTCGCTGATAAACCTGGATGTTTTTACTACTGTCATCCAGAATGTAGCGCAGCGAAATGAAGGATCTTTCCGTATTCAGGCAACGGCTGAACAAGATCCTTCGCTGCCGCTCAGGATGACAGTGTCTGTCGCTGATAAACCTGGATGTTTTTACTATTGTCATCCAGAATGTAGCGCAGCGAAATGAAGGATCTTTCCGTATTTAAGCGAGGTAGAAAAAGATCCTTCGCTACCGCTCAGGATGGCAGTGTCTGTCGCTGATAAACCTGGATGTTTTTACTATTGTCATCCAGAATGTAGCGCAGCGAAATGAAGGATCTTTCCGTATTCAGGCGACGGTTGAACAAGATCCTTCGCTGCCGCTCAGGATGACAGTGTCCGGCTGTATTGTCTGAAAACACCCGCATTTATCTGTGTTCAACGGATGGTTATTATTGTCATCCAGACAGAGTTTTTCTCTGCGCCTCCGCGGTAAAAATTTTTTTCAGCTTTTTAAAGACGCGCCGTTACACAGCACAAAAGAATAACTTTAGTGTACAACTTTCTTTCCAACCGCTTATTGCAAGCGACCAGAAATATTCTACAGATTTATAACCCGGTTATGAACAACCGGATCATAAAGGTACGACGTAAAGGTACTAGCAGGGTGAGACGTCTTCCGCCTGGAATCCTTTATCGCTTTTAACAACGGTAAACTCAACCTGTTGGCCGTCAGCTAAAGATTTGTATCCATCACCGCGTATTTGATTGAAGTGCACAAATACATCTTCACCATCTTGTCTTTCAATAAAACCAAATCCTTTAGAATTATTAAACCATTTAACAGTACCAGTTTCACGATCAGCCATTACAGCTCCATTTTTGTTCATTTAAATAGAAATTCCATTCTATATCAGCATTATTAAAGAAAACAATAAAAACTTTATAATTTTTTAAATTAGAATATTAATGTAAGTTAATGTTGTTATTACAAATATAGCCGTGAACGCGGAGGAAGAACACTATGCACAGCGTACATAAAAAACGAAAAACTTTCACCGCGGAGAAGCGGTGAATCGCTTTTAAAATCCCCAGTTTCTACAAATCAGTTTTTCTGGCCGACCACAATGGTATTCCCTTCAGGGTCACTGAGGCTGAATTCCTGCATCCGGTAATCAGTTATTTTTATATCAGAAACCGCGCCGGAAAGATCTTTATGTTTTGCATTAATAAACTGATACAGATCATTGATATTATTAACAAAGAAATAAATATCGATAGTGGAATTTCTGCAGGCTGGCAACTCACTTTCCGTCGTTTCAGTCGCCTGCAGCATCAGCGTTGTTTCTGCATTCATCAGGTGCAACCAGCACAAGCGGCCGTTCGACTCACGCTTATTGACAATAACAAACTGGAATAACTGCTGGTAGAAATCACTGGTCGCTTCGATCGAGCGACAGTTTAAAACCGGGATTGCGCCAAGAATAGCCATTACACACTCACTAAAGATTAATGTAAAACTGCTTTCCTAGTATTTAATGAGAGCCGAGCCCCAGGTAAAACCGCCACCGAAAGCTTCCAGCAACAGGATCTCACCGCGTTTGATTCTACCGTCACGTACCGCAGTATCCAGGGCAAGCGGCACCGAGGCCGCCGAGGTATTGCCGTGCTTGTCGACAGTCACCACCACGTGGTCGGTTGATACTTTCAGTTTTTTGGCGGTGGCATTAATAATGCGGATATTGGCCTGGTGCGGCACCAGCCAGTCGACATCGGACTTTTGCATATTATTTGCCGCCAGGGTTTCATCGACAATACGGCCCAGGGTGTTAACCGCCATTTTGAATACTTCATTGCCTTTCATCTGGATACCGCCGGCACCTTCCAGTATCTGGTCAGAACCGGTTGATACACCGTAGTTAACGGTCAGCAGGTTCTCGTAGGCGCCATCGGCATGCAAATGGGTGGACAGTATGCCCGGCTCGTTACTCTGCTCCAGGATCACGGCGCCGGCACCGTCACCGAACAATACACAGGTATTGCGGTCGGTCCAGTCAACAATACGGGACAGGGTTTCAGCGCCGACAACCAGGGCGCATCTGGCCGAGCCGGATGCCATGAATTTTTCAGCAATGCCCAGCGCATAAACAAAGCCGGTACATACCGCCTGTACATCGAAGGCGGCGCAGCCATGAATATCCAGGCGCTGCTGCAATAAACAGGCGGTGCTGGGGAAAACCCGGTCCGGTGTGGTGGTGGCAACGATAATCAGGTCGATATCGTCCTTGCTTTTGCCGGCAGCCTGCATGGCGTTAATCGCTGCCTGCTCGGCCAGGTCTACGGTGTACTGCCCGTCGGCCGCAATGTGGCGTTCCTTGATACCGGTACGCGACTGGATCCACTCATCGGTGGTATCCACCATGGTTTCAATTTCGGCATTGGTCAGGGTTTTTTCAGGCAGGTAACTGCCGGTACCGGCTATTCTTGCGTAACTCATGCCTGCGTCTCCACTTGTGCTTTCTCCAACAGGGGTTCCATGCACTCACGAATATGCTCCGGCACAGATTTTTCAATCTCCAGCAGGGCTATTTCAATTGCATTGGCATAACTTAACACATCGGCCCCGCCGTGACTTTTAATCACAATGCCATTCAGCCCCAGCATGGAGGCACCGTTATAACGCCGTGGATCCACGCGTTTTTTAAAGCGGTTCAGCACCGGCCAGGCAATCATGCCTGCCAGCTTTGTCAGCAATGAACGGTTAAACTCTTCGCGCATCATGGTGGCAATCATTTTCGCCACCCCTTCCATGGTCTTTAGCGAAATATTGCCGACAAAGCCGTCACAGACAACCACATCGACCTTATCGGTATAGATATCATCGCCTTCAACATAACCGATGTAATTAACCGGCGCGGTTTTTATCAGCTCGTTGGCCTGCTTGACCTGGGCATTGCCCTTGCCGTCTTCAGAACCGATATTTAACAGCCCGACCCTGGGCTCGCGGGTGTTATCTACCGCCTCTGCCAGCACCGAACCCATTACCGCAAACTGGAACAGGTGCTCGGCACTGCTGTCCACATTGGCGCCGAGATCAAGCATATGGGTGTGGCCGCCAAAGGAAGGAATGGTTGTGCAGATCGCCGGGCGGTCTATGCCTTTAATGGTTTTTAGAACGAACTTGGCCGTTGCCATCAGGGCACCGGTGTTGCCGGCACTGACAGTCGCCTGGGCATGACCTTCCTTTACCAGGTTGATGGCCACGCGCATGGAGGAATCTTTCTTTTTGCGCACGGCATGACGCGGATCTTCATGCATCTCGACAACTTCAGAAGCATGCTTGATTTCAAAATATCTATCCAGATCGATAGCCTGGGATTTTGCGCTGTCACGCAGAACAGCCTCATCACCAACCAGAATGATTTGAAGGTCACGATTTTTTTTTGCTACATGAACCGCAGCAGGGAGAACGACTTCAGGACCGAAGTCACCACCCATGGCATCTAAAGCAATTGTCGCCATAATAAGCAACAGCCATCAACAACAGATGCTGTAAACAGGCACCCGCTGTTGATGGCTGAGGATATTAATCTTCGAATGCGTCGCCGGTATTAACGACTTTACGACCTTTATAATAGCCGTCAGCAGTCACATGATGACGGTAGTGGGTTTCACCTGATGTAGGGTCAACGGATAAAGTTGCGCCACCAATAGCATCATGTGAACGACGCATGCCGCGTTTTGAACGTGATTTTCTGCTCTTTTGAACTGCCACGGAAATCTCCTAAAACTTGTTATTCAAGGTTAATTAACCTTATTACTTAAATCATCTTTTAAGGCTTTTAAAGCAGCAAACGGATGGGATGCTTCTTTATCGGCCTTTATCTTCTTCTGCTGCTCTGCCATAAAGTCTGAACACTCACCTTTATGCGCGGTAACCATCGGCAAACATAACAACAATTCATCTTCGATCAGATCGATGATGGATTGTTCCTCTCCTTCAAGCAATAAAGGTTCCAGTTCCTCAGGCAGTAATTCCAGCTCTTCTTCACTGTGCACCAGTGCGAACTTGAATTTGCCTGTCACCTCGATATGCATGGGTTCCAGACAGCGCTGACATTCAACCAGCAGCTTCGCAGACACTTTTGCCCGTAAACAGGCAAAACCGACACACTGGCCGAACTCGAGTTTTGCCGAAACAACACCCTCGTCGTTCAGCAACGCCTCGCTTAAACGCACAAATGTTGAGAGCGGATATTCACCCTCAATGGTACGATTAAGTTAAACCTGACGCACAAAGTTCACGGTTTCCGGCAATGATCCTGGCAATCGCGTCTGCATAATCGACCTATTTTATAGCAATATTCATCTTCTGTATATATTTCCATACAATTCAATCCCATACAATAAAGCGCTGTACAGCGGCCTGGCAGGCCGAAAACGAACACAGGACGGACGAAACAATGCATGTTTTCCCTGTTTTGTATAAAATAACACCCCGGTACTGCGTATTATTCCATAACAATCAGTAACTTCCCCTTAATTTTCCCGTGACACGGGCAACGGCTGCACAAATGAAAATAGTCCTGGCATCAACCTCACCCTTCAGAAAAGCCCTGCTAGAGCGCCTGCACATCGATTTCAGCTGTGACTCCCCCGACATTGATGAAACCCCGTTGCCGGATGAAGCCATCGAAGACATGGTGATACGCCTTGCCATTGCCAAGGCACAGGCCGTGGCCCAACGCCACCCCGATGCCCTGGTTATCGGCTCGGACCAGAGCGCGGTACTGAACGGCAGAAAACTCAGCAAACCGGGCAATTTTGATAATGCATTCAAACAGCTGAGCCGTGCTTCCGGGCAGAAAATCACCTTCCAGACCGGCCTCTGCCTGCTCAACAGCCGCAGCGGCAATATCCAGAGCAGCTGCATACCCTACACCGTGGTTTTCAAACAACTGACCGCGGAGAAAATTGAAAATTACCTGCGCAAGGAACAACCCTATAACTGTGCCGGCAGCTTTAAATCAGAAGGCCTGGGTATCGCCCTGTTTGAGCGCTTTGAAGGCAATGACCCGAATGCCCTGATCGGCCTGCCGTTGATTGAGCTGGTGAATTTCCTGGAAAATGAAGGGATGGACATTCTGGCCTGATCCTGCAGGTGTAAATTTATTCGCACCTACTTCTGTAGCAGTTCATAACATTAGCTGCGGGTTATACTGTACTGCTAAAAACTTTAAAAGCGATTCACCACAGAGACACAGAGGACACAGAGAACACAGAGAAAAGTTTTTTAGTTAGGGAACCTCTGAACAAGTGTCATTCAGAGCGTAGCGAAGAATCTTATGTCCCGTAAATATCTGATTGCACA
>JAJRTD010000188.1 GCA_024278435.1 Gammaproteobacteria bacterium
AAAAAATAAAAGCCTTGTTGAAAAGACCGACTCAGGCTTGATTCTCTACCGGATTTTCTTTTGCAGAGGTACCTTAGGTACCAGGCAATGCCGGTTACAGATCTTTCCACTCCGCTACGCTCCGGTCAGGATGATAATGTAAAGTTAACGGGGCAGCAGTGAGAATAACTATTACAATCACAATCACTTAGCGCCTTGCCCTGAAAAATTCTGAATCCCAATCTGCTGCATCCAGACTTGTTCAGAGATTACCCGGGGGAGCTCTGAACAAGTGTCATTCAGAGCGCAGCGAGGGATCTAATTCTCCGTAAGCAATCGATTTAACAGGGTTTAAGACCCTTCGGCTGCGTTCAGGATGACAATTAAGTACTTGTTCAGAGGTTCCCTAGGTATTGTCTGGCCATGTCTGCCACTGGTCGTCAATATATAACTGCAGTGGTTTAAAGCCGGTTTTGTAATGCATCTTGGGATGGTCCTTGATCCAGTAGCCGAGGTAAACGTATTCAAGTCCCAGCTGCTGTGCATAGTTGACCTGGCTGAGGATGCAGAAACGGCCCAGGCTGCGTTTGTCCAGATCGGGATCAAAAAAACTGTAAACCGCGGAAACCCCGTCACTGACGATATCGGTCACCGCCACCGCAACCAGTTTCCCCTGCAGGCGGAATTCCAGGAACCGGGTGTCGCTCCAGTCACAAAACAGGAACTGGCTGAAATCTTCTTCTGCCGGATTGGCCATGCTGCCTTCCGGGTGGCGCGAATTGAGGTAACGCCGGTACAGCGCAAAGTATTCCTCGTTGAATTCCGCATTCTGCTCGTTGATTTCCAGGTCCCGGTTGTTGTTTAAACAGCGCCGTTGTGAGCGACTGTACTGAAACTGGCTGACGGACAGGCGGCAGGCGACACAGGCCGAGCATTTATCGCAATAGGGCCGGTAGGTATGTGCGCCGCTGCGACGGAAACCGTGCTGGATCAGGCGGTTATAAATGGGCATATTCAGCTTGATGGCCGGGTCGGGTACCAGGTTGCGGCTGCTGCGATTGTCGAAATAACCGCAGGGGGTTTCGGTCGTAATATAGAGCTGGAGATTACGCGAATTCATTCTGTTATTTTAGCCGTTGAAAATGAAAAGTAAAAATTTCAGGAAATGCAGCGCCTGATCCGGTTGTCGATCAGGCCGGAATATTTTCACAGCGCATAAAATGCTATAATTTCCCGTTCTTTTATCCTGTATTTTTATGGCTTTAATTATGGCTTTTAGTCGCGAACAACGAATATCCCGCCTCCAGCAGTCCCTGAAACAGCACATCCTGTTACTTGATGGCGCCATGGGTACCATGATTCAGCGCCATAAACTGGATGAAGCTGCCTATCGCGGTGAGCGTTTTGCCGACTGGCCCAGCGATTTAAAAGGCAATAACGATCTGCTGGCAATAACCCAGCCTGACATTATCCAGGGTATTCATGAAGAGTACCTGAAAGCCGGCGCCGATATTATTGAAACCAATACTTTCAATGCCACCCGGGTGGCTATGGCTGATTATGACATGGAGGATATCAGCTACGAGATAAACCTGGTGGCTACCCGGCTGGCGCGGCAGGCGGCGGATAACCTCAGTACCGACGACAAACCGCGTTACGTAGCCGGCGTGCTTGGCCCCACTAACCGCACCTGTTCGATTTCACCGGATGTGAATGATCCCAGTTTTCGTAATATCACTTTTGTTGAACTGGCGGAAGCCTACGCCGAGTCTACCCGTGGCCTGATTGAAGGCGGTGCCGACATTATCCTGATCGAAACCATTTTTGATACGCTCAATGCCAAGGCAGCCATCTTCGCGGTAAAACAGGTGTTTGCCGAAGATAATATCGAGCTGCCGATTATGATCTCCGGCACCATTACCGACCAGTCTGGCCGTACCCTGACCGGGCAGCTGACCGAAGCGTTTTATAACTCGCTGCGCCATGCTGATCCGATTTCTATTGGCCTGAACTGTGCTCTGGGTCCGGATGACCTGCGCCAGTACGTGCAGGAACTGTCAAGAATTTCCGAATTCAATGTGTCGGCCCATCCCAATGCCGGCCTGCCCAATGAAATGGGTGGCTACGACCTGGATGCGGACGATATGGCAAAGGCGATTGCCGAGTGGGCCGACAGCGGGTTCCTCAATATTGTCGGCGGTTGCTGCGGCACCACGCCGGACCATATTAAGGCCTTTGCCGATATCGTTGCCGATAAAAAGCCGCGGCTTATTCCGGATATTCCGGTGGAATGCCGTCTTTCCGGGCTGGAGCCGTTTAATATCGGCCCGGATTCGCTGTTTGTCAATGTCGGTGAGCGCAACAACGTCACCGGCTCGGCATTGTTCAAGCGCCTGATCAAGGAGGAAAAATATGAAGAAGCGTTGAGCGTGGCGCAGCAGCAGGTGGAAAACGGTGCCCAGATTATCGACATCAACATGGACGAGGGCATGCTGGAATCGAAGGAGGCGATGGTCAAATTCCTCAACCTGATTGCTGCCGAGCCGGATATATCCCGGGTACCGGTGATGATCGACTCTTCCAAGTGGGACATTATTGAAGCCGGCCTGCAGTGCGTGCAGGGTAAACCCATCGTCAACTCGATTTCACTCAAGGAAGGCGAGGAAAACTTTATTAAATACGCTCGCCTGGTACGACAGTACGGCGCGGCGGTTATCGTCATGGCTTTTGACGAGGACGGTCAGGCAGACACCTATGAGCGCAAGGTGGATATCTGTACCCGTTCATACAAGGTGCTAACCGAGGTGGTGGGCTTCCCGGCGGAAGATATTATATTTGATCCCAATATTTTTGCCGTTGCCACCGGCATTGAAGAGCACAATAACTACGCGGTGGATTTCATCGAGGCCACCCGTACCATCAAGCAGACTCTGCCACATGCGCTGGTTTCCGGCGGGGTTTCCAACGTATCGTTCTCCTTCCGCGGCAATAACCCGGTGCGCGAGGCCATTCACTCGGTGTTTCTGTTCCACGCCATTAAAGCCGGTATGGACATGGGTATTGTCAATGCCGGCCAGCTGGCGGTATACGATGACCTGCCCGAAGAGCTGCGTGAAGCGGTGGAAGATGTTATCCAGAATAAAAATCCGCAGGCCACCGACCACCTGCTGGAGATTGCGCCGAAATACATGGGCGATGGCAGTGTCGCCGAGAACAAGCAGGACCTGGCCTGGCGTGAGCTGCCGGTCAATGAACGGCTGGCACATTCGCTGGTAAAAGGCCTCACCGACTTTATCGATGAGGATACCGAAGAGGCGCGGCAGCAGGCTGAAAAACCCCTGGATGTAATTGAAGGCCCGTTGATGGATGGCATGAACAAGGTCGGTGACCTGTTTGGCGCCGGCAAGATGTTCCTGCCGCAGGTGGTGAAATCGGCGCGGGTAATGAAAAAGGCAGTGGCCTATTTAATGCCTTACCTAGAAGCGGAAAAGGACGGCGTGATGCAGACCAATGGCAAGATCCTGATGGCCACTGTCAAGGGTGATGTGCATGACATCGGCAAGAATATTGTCGGCGTGGTGCTGCAGTGTAACAACTACGAGGTGATTGATATCGGCGTCATGGTGCCGGCGGAAACCATCCTGGCGGAAGCGAAAAAGCAGGATGTCGACATTATCGGCCTTTCCGGGCTGATTACCCCGTCGCTGGATGAAATGGTGCACATGGCTTCCGAGATGGAGCGCCTGGAAATGAAAATCCCCCTGCTGATTGGTGGTGCTACAACCTCGCGAATTCATACTGCGGTAAAAATTGATCCGAAATATTCCGGTGCAGCGGTTTATGTTGCCGATGCATCGCGTGCCGTCGGTGTGGCCGGTGAGTTGCTCAGCGATGATCGCAAGACGGAATACATACAGGACATAAAAGATGAATACCAGGGCATGCGCGAACAGCGTGAAAAACGCAACTCAAAAAGAAAGTCGTTCACCCTGCAGCAGGCCCGTGATAATGCTTTCCGGGCTGACTGGGAAGATTACTCTCCGCCGGTACCGACCTTCCTGGGAGTTAAAACCTTTGAGGATTATCCACTGGAGGAACTGGCACGTTATATCGACTGGACGCCGTTTTTCCACGCCTGGGAGCTGGCCGGAAAATACCCGAAAATCCTGAATGATGATGTCGTTGGTGAAGAAGCCAGTCGCCTGTTTGATGATGCGCAGCAGATGCTGAAACAGATCATCGAGGAGAAATGGCTGCGTGCCCGGGCTGTGATCGGGTTTTTTCCGGCCAACAGTGTCGGTGATGATATTGAGATTTATACAGACGATGACCGTACAGAAGTCCGCGCCGTACTGCACCATCTGCGCCAGCAAATGGCCAAACCGGCTGACCGGCCCAACAGCTGTATTGCTGATTTTGTGGCACCGAAAGACTCCGGTAAAAAAGACTATGTCGGTGCCTTTGCGGTAACGGCC
>JAJRTD010000189.1 GCA_024278435.1 Gammaproteobacteria bacterium
CCGGAGCAGGAAGTTCTGTGTGGCATTACCGTTATTGGTAATCGTGAACGCAACTGCCTGGGCAGTCGCACCGGGTCCTACACTGGTTGTACCGATACGTGCAACCGTAAAGTTGATCTTACGGTCTTCCTTAAAGGTGAATGATGCATTGATATCAGCCTGTGTTGCACCACCTACCGTATAACTCAGGGTCGCGGTGTTTGATATATCACCACCTGCTGCAGCAAATGCGTTTGATGCACCGAACAGGCTGAAACCGCCTGCCAGTGCCAGGCCCAACAGCCTGTTTCGTTTACTAGTTTTCATTATGTTTTCCTCTTTTAGGAAATCTCTTGCGAGATTATTAATGTTTTGTTTTTCCGTTATTCCAAAGAATTTTTTTTGATATTTTGAAAAATCATAAAATTTCTTCAGTGTTTTTTTTCTGGCCAGCCATTCCATCGGCGGGCCTGTTGTTTTCGGCGGACCCGTGCCACTGGAATAAATTTCCGGTGGCACGGGTCCGCCTGGCGGGCCGGTATCATTTGGCGGCCCGTCTCGCATGTGGAAGATAAGCGGACCGTCCCTGTTACCGGCAGATTTTCTGAAGATATTGTTCATGATTTTTTTGTAGCTGAAATCAACAGGCGTAAAAACGACAATTGACCCAGTCAGAATGGGCCATAATTGTTTATCAAATTGTCGAATTAAACTTCGCATCTATTTTTTCAACGAGTAGCTGTTTGTTCCTGGAAATTTATCTAGGGTGACTTGATCGTTGTCTTGTAAGTAACCCTGCCTTTCTCACCCGGCTTCAGGGATTTTTTATAAACCCAGCGAATCGCTGTGTAATCTTCCGGTTTTGCCTGCCAGGTTTTTCCACTTTTATCCTTTACCTGCAGGGCATCTGCTGCGGCAAAGGTTTTGCCGTCAACCGAAAAAGTAATTTCTGTTGAATCCCCGGTTACCGAACCGGCCCGGTACAGTGAATTGTTCGCGATGGGGTTTTTGATAACGATGTTTGATATGTCCTGGTAACTGACATTTTCAAAAGTAATCTCATACAGGATGACATCTTCAGGAAGCACCAGTGCCGGATCAACATAATCGTATTTCACGGTGCCATCAGCATTTTTACTGATGACCTGCTTGAACGCCTTGTTGGTAAAACGAATGGCGCCGTCTTCCGCATAGGCATTCATTGAAAAAATCAATGCAAGAACAGAAAGCAGTAATGTTGTAAACAGGTTTTGTTTTATGGTTTTCATTTTTTAGCCTCAATCAATGGTTACTTCGAAAATAATGGTATTTGTTGTTCCGGGCGCAACTGCAACGGCTCCGCCCTGGCTTAAATCCACTGCAATCGATACAACCGGTTTGCTTGCAATATCAATCGCACGTGAATAATCGGTTGGTGCATCATCGGCATCGGTCTGGGCAATGCCGTTCAACCGGATGGATGCATCGGTATAGCTTGTATTTGCAGGAATGGGGTCGGTGATCAGCAGGTTATCAACAGCGGTATTACCGGCTACCGTCACCTCGAGCTGGTAACGCAGGGTGGCGCCGGGATGCGGATCATTACCACCGACGGTATCAATGATGGTGACCGTTTTTGTGATATTTACCGGTGAAGTCACCTGGTAGGCACCGGCATCAACATGCTGCCCGTTACTGGCTATGTCCTGGTTTAAATCGGTACTGATATCTTCCGGGTTCAAACCGGCGGGATCATTAAAAACCGTTTCCATGGTAGCCGGATTGTCAGCAACATTGTTCGGCGTGCCGGCAGGAACACTGCTGGCGCCGTTGCTGAAAACACCTGCCGGGCTGATGTTGCCGTTATCGTCGGCATTGATTACAGCACCTTCGCTACCATTGGCGCCGCCTTCAGCAACCTGGGAAATTAATGCGATTGCAGCCACATCATCGGTCGCCACTGCCGGCATATCGGCCAGCACGTAGACGATACGCGAAGCATTAACCGCCAGCTCATCGACAAATACAGCGGTATCTTCACCAGGCTGGTAACCCGGGGTAACACCACTCTCAACAAAAACCCGGACGCTTCCCGCTAAAGGATCAAAGTTATCAGCCGGCAGCCCGAATGGATTCGGGCTGGTATTTACCGCCGTCAGCAGAAAATCCTGGACAGCATTGCCGCTATTGGTCACGGTGAACTGCATAACCGCATTGGTCATACCACTGATAACCGGAACGGCAGAACCGCCGTTTGATTCAGTAACAAAAAAGTTGACCTTGCGGTCTTCAACGAATGATGAGGTGAATGTGATTGATTCCGGGTTACCGCCGATGACATAGTCAATGGTTGCCGTACTGTTGATCAAATCGCCAGCGGCAGAAAATGCTTTTAGCGGAAAAAGCAGAGAGAGGATAAAAACAGGAAGTAATAAAAAAAATCTTTCAGCAGAAGAAATTTTCATTGCTAAAACGTTATTAAAAAACCGTTGTAAAAAATTGTTGCCAATAAAGTTCAAAATTATTTAACCAGTATCAAAAATAACAAATTCATCAAATGCGGCGCCCGTTAAAAAATTTTCTAACGTCGTAATTATTTTTTGCATTTGAAATATAAAATCTCTACGTTTAAAACACGGAGAAGATCTATTTAAATTTGATATTTTTTATTATTGTTTTTTTGTTTTGTAATAGATATAAAATAGACACTAAGTACGTGAATATCAAAGAATTTCCCATAATTAGTTCAGTTAAAATCGTTGTCACAAACTGACAATAATGTCAGTTTTTTGACAGTGATCAGGAAGCTTCGAAATGATTGATTACTAAGCTCAGGTTTTGAAGAATTTCCGGCCTGGAATAAGCATCAAAATGACCATTTATCGGGTATTCAGCACCATTAACCAGAACGCTGGGGTAACGAGTGAATATTCACTGTCGCTATTTCAACAATAATGCTGAAAATTATTTTTTTAAAACCTGTAAAACTGTGTGCCCGGTCACATAATCAGTGGCACATCAGGATCATTTTCATAACATTTTCTAAACGCTTGTTTATCAGTCGTACGGCAAGCAACACGGCTGTTGAATCAGTTATCGATAATTCTATTGCCGGAACAAGGCACAATAATCACCGTACACCGGCCGTTTACCCCCCCGAAGAACACCAATAACCCTTTGTATTTGAACAAAAAAAATGACCCTAAAAGGGTCATCAGCAGTTTTCCATGTGAGTTTTATTATTATTTTTATAGTGCTAACTCACTGGAATTTTCAACACCTGTCCTGCCACCAGGCTGTTCGCGAACAAAGCATTTCGCGCACGTAAATCGTTTTCATTTATCTTGTAATTGTTTGCGATGGTTTTTATATCATCTCCTTCATTGACCCGGTATTCGGCTTCGGCCGATGCCAGCCAGGTTCCCGGTGGCGCCTTGCGGGCAAAATACTTGTTTACGCCACGGGTAATGGCTTTGGCGACTTTCTTCTGATGTGACGCACTGCGCAGGTTTTTTTCTTCGCGCGGGTTGGAGATAAACGCGGTTTCGATAAGAATGGACGGAATATTCGGCGCTTTCAACACGGCAAATCCCGCCTGCTGAACTTTTTTCTTGTGTACCCGGTTGACCGATTTGATCTGGTGCAGTATTTCACTGCCAATATCCAGGCTGGATTCGATGGTGCCGGTCAGCGACAGGTCAAACAGCACTTCTTTAACCATCTGGTCCTGGACGGACAGATTCACATCGCCGAATAGCAGGTCTGCTGCATTTTCTTTTTCCGCCAGCATGCGCGCGGTTTCTGAACTGGCACCGTCAACGGATAATGCATACACGGATGATCCCCTGGCACGCGGATCCGGGAAGGAATCGGCATGCAGTGAAATCATCATGTCCGCATGATGATCACGAGCCTTATGAATGCGGTCACGTAATCGCATAAAGCGGTCATTTTTTCGTACCAGCACGGCTTTCATGCCACGTTGCTGGTTAATTGTTTTTTCAAGTCGCTTTGCAATCTGCAGGGTTATCTGTTTTTCATGGGTACCTGCCCGGCCCGTTGCACCCGGATCTTTGCCGCCATGGCCGGCGTCAATGGCAATAATGACGTCACGCTTGGCTGACTTCTTAACCCTGGCTGATTTATTCTTGTTGTGTAAATCCAGCACCAGTCGATGACCGGACTGTCCGGACGGCGCCAGCAGAAAACTTCTCGGGGTAACGTCCGAACTTAAATCAAACACCACGCGCAGATCATTGCCGTTACGTACACCGCTGCGGATACTGCGTATCAGGGAATTTGCCTGCACCTGGTCAACCAGGCCATGCGACATTCTGGCGTTTTTAATATCCAGTACGACACGCTCGGGATTATGCAGGGAGAAAACAGAATGCTCCGCAACTGTATTCAGGTCAAAAACCAGGCGGACATAATCTTTATTGCTGGACAGCCGAATGTCCTGCACTTTTGCACTGCGCCCGGCAGCGACTGAAATGGCAGGCACAGCAGAAGCCGCCAGTGAACTGAGACCGGCCAGACTTTTAAGAAATTGTCGACGATTATTTTCCTTCATCGTTGGAATACGATCATCGCGCCCCTTGGAGTTATAAATACAACTTGGTTATGTAAAGCTATTGTGGCAAATTTTTAAAATAATGCAAGCATTTTCATATATTTTTTATACACATAGTAGACTTTCCTATAGTCATTAATCAGGAAAGACCTGTAACATCAACTTCTTACCTTTTTCTGTGAGCGCGGTAACCAGCAGTTCTCTACCTGCATTCTGGTAGCGAAACTCACAAATCCAGTCCGCAGGCGGCAGAAAACCGGTCGCTTTTTCCGGCCATTCCACCAGGCAAACAGAACTATCATTAAAATAATCCCGGGCACCGGTAAACTCCAGCTCTTCGGGATCGGCAAGGCGGTAGAGATCAAAGTGGTAACACATGCGATTGCCACTTATGGGATAAGGTTCCACCAGGGTGTAGGTCGGACTTTTGACCACACCATCGAAACCACTGGCATGGATAAAGCCCCTGGCAAAGGTTGTTTTACCGGCACCCAGATCGCCTTTCAGCAACATAATAAAGGATGAACCCAGCTGCTGTGCCACGGTTTCGGCCAGCGCTATCTGCTCGGCTTGGCCTGCCAGGAAGCACTTTTTTGTTAAGCGGGCGGCACTCACCCTAGTAACGCCGGCAGGGCATCGATGACATCAGACGCCAGTAATCCACGGGTTTTTTCCTGTGTCACACGATCTGCTGCGCCAGCATGCAGGCAGACTGCCAGTTCTACCCTGTCACTGTCACTGCCAGTGTTGATCGATTTACCCTGTGCCAGCAGGGCAACCACGATACCGCTTAACACATCACCCATACCCGGCGTTGCCATGGCGGCACTGCCACGATTGCAGACCTTCAGTTTATTACCATCAAAAATCAATGAACCGGAACCTTTTAGCACCACGGTGCAGGAACCGGCATCAGTAAACAGGGCATGCAACTGTTTTACCGCCTGAAAACGGTTTTTCTGGATATCTGCAGCGCTGATGTTTTCCGGTTTTGAGCGGGATAACAGGCGGGCAGCTTCACCCGGATGCGGCGTAAGCACCAGCGCAGAAGTAATAACGGTGTCATGTGCCGCGATGAGGTTTAATGCATCGGCATCGATAACCATCGGTTTATTTAACTGGATACAGTGCTGCAACAGGCTTAAAGCCCAGTCATCCTGGCCAAGTCCCATACCCACAGCAACATGGCTTATACTTGCCAGAAAATCCTGTTTAAACAGGTCATCGATTGAATCTGCATTGCCGGTTTTAACCATGGCTTCCGGCACGGCACTGCAGACCGCCTGCAGGTTCTGTGGCCGGGTAACGACAGTAACCAGCCCTGCCCCGGCACGTAAAGCCGCTCTTGCCGCCAGAATGACCGCCCCCGGCATGCCGCTGTTGCCGCCGGCAATCAGCACATGGCCAAAGCAGCCCTTATGCGAAGAGGCTTTTCGTGGCGGTAGCCGCTGCAGATCAATATCCTGAATCAGCTGCGCATCTGCATTCAGCGCAGAATACAGCTCCGCTGGCAGCGCCAGGTCATCGAATACGATTTCACCACAGACATCCTTGCCCTGGGCGGTAAACATGCCCTGCTTCAAGCCAATAAAACACACCGTGCGCTCGGCCTGGATCGCCGTGCCGGCAATCGCGCCGGTATCCGCATACAGTCCCGAGGGAATATCGACCGAAATAACCGGCTTGCCCGAACGGTTTACCGCATCAATCCACTTTGCCCATTCAGCGGATACTTCACGCTGCAGGCCCGTGCCCAGCAGGGCATCGACAATAATGCCGGCCTTTTTTATATAGGCCATGTCCGGCTGATAATTCTGCCCGACTTCACACCAGGCAAGATACGCCTGGCGGGCTTCGTTCTGCAGTTTTTCTGGATCAATCAGGCTGACCACGCTGACATCATAGTCCGCCTGGCGTAGCAGCCTGGCCACCACGTAACCATCGCCGGCGTTATTCCCCGCACCACACAGAACCAGGATATTCTTACAGCGCGAATATTTCGTGTGGATGAGATCAAACACCGCCCTGCCGGCACGCTGCATTAATTCATAGGCAGGAATGTCGTACTGGTTAATGGCAAGCTGTTCGAGTTGAACGACCGAGGCGACACGATAGAGTTTGTCTGGCAGATTTGTCATGGGGGTTATTTTATCCTCAAATGAAGTCAAATCCGCGATTATTCGTCAGCAAATAACACGAAAGACGCGAAATTGTTTGTCATTCTGCATGTAGCGCAGCGAAATGAAGAATCCTGTTGCCCTGGATACCGCTAAGATCCTTCACATAAAACGTTCAGGATGACAGGCCATTAAAATACTCGTGTTTTTATTTGCGTCTTTCGCCTTATTTGCGGACAGTTGTTGTGGTGCGCTGTGCGCAGCCTACCGAAACTGTGCGACCCAGTGCGCAGTGGTTGACTTTGTCATTCTGAATGTAGCGCAGCGAAATGAAGAATCCTGTTTTCCCTGGATACCGCTAAGATCCTTCACATGAAACGTTCAGGATGACTGGCTATTAAAACATTCGTGTTTTTATTTGAGTCTTTCGCCTTATTTGCGGACAGTTGTTGTGATGCGCGGTGCGCAGCCTACCGGAACTGTGCGATCCAGTGCGCAGTGGCTGACTTTGTCATTCTGAATGTAGCGCAGCGAAATGAAGAATCCTGTTTTCCCTGGATACCGCTAAG
>JAJRTD010000190.1 GCA_024278435.1 Gammaproteobacteria bacterium
AATATCAAGCCCGGTGATGAAGTCGATATTGCACTGGATATTGCCCCGGGCGATATCTTTACCGGTAAGGTCAGCAGTATCGGTTTTGCCGTCAGCCATGAAAAGGGCGGTGCCATCGGTGACCTCGATACCGTTGAGAACAAGTCCGGCTGGTTACGCCAGGCGCAGCGTTTTCCGGTGTATATCCGTTTCGACGATGACAGCAGCAAGGGCATGCGCCGTTACGGTGGCCAGGCCGATGTACAGATTTATACTGGCGATCACTGGATAATCAACTCGCTGGGCTGGCTATGGATTCGCCTGCAGAGCTGGTTGTCCTATGTCTACTGATGCCATAACAGGTATCGGCATGAACGGGCGGTGCCGGCGGTTGCTACTGGCCTTTGAAAATGGATGGCGCCGGTTGTGCCGCAAGCTGCCCTGGCAGGGGACGAAGGTTTTCAGCCAGGACATTACCCGCGCACGCATCGTCCGCTATGCCCTGGGCATCGCCCTGTCCATGGCGCTGGCCTATTGCATCAACTGGCCATTGTCCTACCTCACACCACTGCTATGTGCGCTGTTTCTCAGCAAACCGTTGCCGGTACTGCCCCTGAAAGTCGGTGTGATGAATATGCTGGTCACCCTGGTGGCCTTTATTTTCGGCTTTTTTTTTACCCAGTTTCTACTGCCTTATCCGCTGGCCTACAGCGTGGCATTGGCGCTGGTGCTGTTTAAAACCTATTACTACCTCAATCGTGGCGGCTCATTATGGCTGGTGATTATGCTGCTGCTGTCGGTGCTGATGATGCCGCTGCTCAGCAGCATCAACGAAGGTCTGGCCATTGGCGTGGTGCTCGGTTTCGTGGTATCGAGCTGGATGACAATTTTCATTCTCTGGCTGGTGCACTACCTGGTACCCGACCCCGAAACTGTCAGCCTGCCGCCGCGCCGCTCCATGCAGCAGGGCTATTCCTTTCGCGCAGCGCAGGCCGCGCTGAAAAGCACTATCGTGGTGCTGCCCGTTGCTTTGCTGTTTATCGCCGGCAACTGGGTGCAGCAACTGCTGGTGCTGATCTTTGTTGCCATCTTTACCCTGGTGCCGGATCTTGAAAAAGGCCGGCAGGCCGGCATCGATTCGCTGACCTCCACCCTGATTGGCGGCCTGTTTGCCTGGTTGCTCTACGTCCTGATGGTGGCTGTGCCGGAGTACTTCTTCTTTATCCTGCTGATGTTTGCCGCCAGTCTGGTGTTCGGCCGCATGATCTTTTCCGATCGTCCCGCCGCCCGGTTTTATCCCTCTGCCATGACGGGGCTGATTGTATTGCTGAATGGCAGTATGGCAGCCGGCGCAGTATTCAGCGAAACCTTTTTTGTCCGTCTCTTACTGATTCTGCTGGCAACGGTTTACGTGGTGTTTGCGCTCAAGGCACTGGATATTTTCTGGCCCGTGAAAAAGGTTGTCGCGTAGTCTGCTGTACCTGTAATCTGTCCGTTATAAAGAAATACCTGATCAGATCATCTGGTACTGAAATAATCGATGGTAACCCTGAGACGTTGCAAGTTTTATGTTTTAAGTAAAAGCCTTTAAACTTACAACTTAAAACATATAACATGCATCTTTCTATGTCACGATTATTGCTGCTTTCTCTGGTGCTGCTTCTGGCGGCCTGTTCCACATCACCCCCTAAAAATATCGACAACAGCTGCGAGATTTTCCGGGAAAAGGATGACTGGTATGATGACTCCAGAGACAGTTTTGAACGCTGGGGTGTTCCGATTCATGTGCAACTGGCAATTATCCATCAGGAGTCACGGTTTAAATACGATGCCAAAACCGAGATGGAATATTTTCTGTGGATTATTCCCATCGGCCGCAAATCATCGGCCTACGGTTACGCCCAGGTGAAAGATGAAACCTGGGACTGGTATGTGAAGTCGACCCGTAACTGGGGAGCCGACCGGGATGATTATGCCGATGCAGTGGATTTTATCGGCTGGTATGGAAAGATGTCCTATGACAAGCTGAAAATCTCCAAGTGGGATGCCAAAAACCAGTACCTTGCCTATCATGAAGGCCATGGCGGCTTTAAGCGTAAAACCTATAACAGCAAGCCCTGGCTAATCAAGGTTGCCTACAAGGTGGAAAAAAACGCGAAAAAATACGCGGCGCAGCTGAAGACCTGCGAAGATGAATTGAACTCGGGCTGGTGGTTCTGGTAGTGTTACTGTTAAAGCAACGGTTTATTTTATGAAAAACAAATCGACGCCCGGTGTTTCCCGTGAACAGCGAATCTCTGATGAGGGACTGGCGCGACTGGAAAAACAGCTGCAGCGGGGCATCAGGGTAAACCCGCAGGTCTTGCAACAGTGGGTAAAATGCTATGGTGAGGCAGCAAGCCTGATAATAAAGAAGTATGATGGCTCTGCTGAATAAATTTTGTTGTGAGCGTTTTTCCGCTTGTATTTGTATAAGGAAGCTCTGATTGATTCTTCCATGAATAATGATCAGGGTTGCCATAACTTTTTACAGGATATATTTTGAAACAAAAAGTCACTTTGACCCAGGCATGGCAGGGTAATGCAGATTGCCTGCACTGTGCTATCCGCAGTTCCGCACTGTTTAGCGGGCTGACAGAAAAGGATTTTGAAATGATCCATGAGCCAGTCGGGCAGGTTACGCTGGAACCCGGCTGTGTTATTTATAAAGAAGGTGATGCAGGCCATCATCTTTTTACGGTACGTAGCGGTCTGGTCAAACTGGTACAGTATTTATCGGATGGCACCCAGCGCATTGTCCGGTTGGCGCACAGCACCGACGTAGTCGGGCTGGAGATCCTGGTGGCAGATAATTATGCGCATGAAGCGATTGTGCTGCATACGGCTGAACTGTGCCGCTATCCCAAAGATGCGGTAAACCTTTTAAGTCAGCACAATCCGGTATTGCATAAAGATCTGATGACACGCTGGCAAAAAGCATTAAGCGATGCCGATGACTGGTTAACCAGGCTGTCAACCGGCCCGGCAAAAAAACGGGTGGCAAACCTGTTGCTTCGCCTGGTTGATAAAGAGACAACCGAGTGTTTTCTGTTCGGGCGGGATGATGTTGGTTCGATACTGAATATTACTGTTGAAACAGCCAGCCGGGTAATCGCGGAGTTTAAACGCGAGGGCCTGATCGAACAGCTTGGTCACAATCATTTCAAGCTGGATATTGCGGCACTTGAGGCGATTGCTGCCGGTTAAAGCTACCGCCGGTCAATTAAAAGGTGGCTGGTGGCTTGCTGTTTGCAACAGGGTTTTCCGCAGAATGATATTTATCAATGCTTAAATATAAGTATTTGCTTATAATAAACACCTGTTATCCCTAACCACTTCAAACAGTATGAACAGTTCAACACAAAGTCTTTATCATCGTCTCGGCGGAGAAACGGTCCTGCGGGAATTTGTCAATTACCTCTATGATTATATGGACACTTTGCCCGAAGTGAAAACCATCAGGGATATGCATGCTGCCGATTTATCACATACCAGAAAAGCCGTGTTCATGTTTTTAAGTGGCATGCTTGGTGGTCCCCCGTTATATGTTAAAGAATACGGCCCGCCCCGTTTACGCCGTCAGCACCTGCGTTTCAGTATCGGTGATAACGAGCGTGACCAGTGGCTGCTTTGTGCACAAAAGGCAGTGGATCGGCTGGATATCAATTCCGCTTCAGGTGAAGAGTTAATGAGCGAGCTAAGCGCGATGGCAAACCATCTGCGAAACCAGGGCGATGGCGTCACAATGGCCTGTGGCACTTCCGTGGCACCCTGTTTTGCCAAAAGTGCTGTAGCGAAGTAATACCCGTGAGTTACGGGATATCAAATGGGTGAACTGAATTACGCCGCAGCCTTTATGATCGGCCTGCTGGGCTCGACTCACTGCATTGGTATGTGCGGCGGTATCGTCGGCGCCTTGACCATGGGGCTGGCTGAAAACAGGCGCCGGTCTGCGCTAAAACTGTTGCCCTATTTATTAAGCTACAAC
>JAJRTD010000191.1 GCA_024278435.1 Gammaproteobacteria bacterium
CATCGACTGTAAAAGTCTGGATGAAATCAAGGAAAAGCAGACCCGCGGTAAATAATTACTGTTTAGTTCGTTAGACGGAAAAGCCGGTACCTGTTACCGGCTTTTTTATTGCCCGAAACAATCAGCAAAGGTAATTTTCCAAAGATGAACGCAGATAAAGACGGATGTTTGCCTTGTTGTCATCCTGAGCGTAACACAGTGAAGCCGAAGGATCTTATGTCCCACTATTTCGTTACGGAGAAACAGGTCCTTCGGCAATTGCTCCATGCATTGCTCTACTACCGTACATCCGGTACATATCGACTACGCTAACGCTCCGCTCAGGACGACAGACTAAAATCATCTGTGTTTATCTGCGTTCATCTGTGGAAAAATAGTTTTTAATGCCTCACTCAACAAAACAACAAGCCTACATTGGCCGCTTCGCCCCCTCACCCACCGGCCCGGTACATTTCGGCACCCTGGTCGCTGCTGTCGGCAGTTACCTGCAGGCAAAAAACAATAACGGCCAGTGGCTGCTGCGCATGGAAGATGTCGACACCACCCGCAAGGTTGAAGGTGCCGACAGCGGGATCTTGCGTACCCTGGAAGCATTCGGTTTTGAGTGGGACGGCCCGGTCATCTACCAGTCAACACGAACCGGACAGTATGAACAGGCACTGAACCAGCTGATTGACCAGGCACTGGTTTTCCCCTGCCTGTGTTCGCGCAAACAACTGCTGGCATCAGGCAGCAAGGTCTATCCCGGCACCTGCCGTAACCGCCGCCTGCCGGAAAAGAACGAACATGCCTTACGCCTTGCCGGCCAGGATATAAACATCCGTTTTGACGACAGGGTAATGGGCCAGCAGTCACAGAACATACGGCAGCAATGCGGCGATTTTATAATAAAGCGCCGCGATGGTTTATTCGCCTACCAGCTGGCCGTAGTGGTTGATGATGCCCTGCAGGGCATCACCGAGGTTGTCCGTGGTAGCGACCTGCTGGATTCCACCGCCCGGCAGATCTACCTGCAGCAGTTGCTTGGCTACCCCACACCGGATTACTGCCATCTGCCACTGGCGGTGGATGCGACGGGTAATAAAATCAGCAAGTCCGAAGGCGCCAACCGGGTGGATACAAAAAACCGCGAGAGCCTCCTGCTGCAGGCACTGCAATTTCTCGGCCAGCAACCGCCGGCAGAGCTGGCTACCGGCAAAATAGCCGACATCTGGTCATGGGCAATAGCACACTGGCAGGCGGATCACATACCCGCAACAACAGTAAAACCGGCTGAATAAAATATCGCCCGCAACGCAGGATGCAACACCAAACAGCGGCGGTTTTGATTAGAAGTTTTAACAGACACAGTGTATCCTAGGGGCATCCTGATCAGGCCTTATGTAAACAGGCCGGCTAAAATTAAAATGTAAAAGTAGAGGAAGAAACCGTGTCCGGCATTGAAATTAATTCTGTTTTAACCGAGAACCGTTTATTTAAACCCAGTGCAGAATTCACTGCCAGGGCCCGTATAAAACCGGACGACCTGGCCGCCCTGAACAAACAGGCAGAAGAGGACTACGAGGGTTTCTGGGCCGACCAGGCAAAGCAGCATATCGACTGGCACCGCCCCTTTACCATAACGCTGGACGACAGCAATGCACCACACTTCAAGTGGTTCAGCGATGGCGAAATGAACGTCAGCTACAACTGCATCGACCGCCACCTGGAAAAATACGCGGAAAAAACCGCCATTATTTTTGAAGGCGAGGCCGGTGATACCCGCCACATCAGCTACCAGCAGCTGCATGATGAAGTCTGCCAGTTTGCCAATGCCCTCAAAGCAAATGGCATCAAAAGCGGCGACCGGGTGGTGATCTATATGCCGATGGTACCGGAAGCCGTTATTGCCATGCAGGCCTGCGCCCGTATCGGCGCCATCCACTCGGTTGTATTTGGCGGCTTTTCCGCGGAATCATTACGCGACCGTATCGAGGATGCCCGGGCGGTCATGCTGATTACCGCCGATGGCGGCACCCGCGGTGGAAAAACCGTTGAACTCAAGGAGGCCGCTGACAAGGCCCTGAGTAATGGCTGTGACAGTATTAACAGCGTCATTGTATTAAAACGCAGCGGCCACGATATCCCGATGCAGTCCGGGCGTGATATCTGGTGGTCCGATGCCATCGCCGGCCAGGACAGCAGCTGTGAACCGGAATGGGTCAACGCCGAGCATCCGCTGTTCCTGCTCTATACTTCCGGCTCCACCGGTAAACCCAAGGGCATTCAGCACGCCAGTGCCGGCTACCTGCTCAACGCCATTGTCACCAACCTGTGGGTATTTGATTTACAGGACCATGACATTTTCTGGTGCACTGCCGATGTCGGCTGGATCACCGGCCACACGTATGTGGCATACGGCCCGCTGGCTGCCGGCTCCACCATCGTAATGTATGAAGGCGCACCGGTGGTACCCGATGGCGGCCGTTTCTGGAAAATGGTCGAACATCACCGGGTCACGGTTTTCTACACTGCACCGACCGCTATCCGCGCCCTGATGAAACTCGGCGATGACTTCCCTAACGCTTATGA
>JAJRTD010000192.1 GCA_024278435.1 Gammaproteobacteria bacterium
GACGCTGGCGCTGTCGGACAAGATGCACAAAGAGCGCAATGAAAAAGTGGCGTTTTCAACCGAGATCAGCGTGTTAAGAAATGGCCGGCTGAACGTGGAGGCAAAAGCGAAAAAAGCCGATGGGGTTGATATCTTTAACCTCTATGCAGTGCTGGATGAAAGCGATTTATGGGACTTTGATGTTCAGTCAGACTATATAACGGGTAAAGGTTCTTTTGCCAAAGGACTGGACAGGGATACAGAGGTCAAGCTGGCGCTTGATAATATAGACCTGTATGCAATGTTTGTTACTGAGAATGCAAAAAAAACAGAACCGTTAAAGCCGGTGAATTTTCCGCCACTGGACTGGGAGATCAAAAAACTGCTGTGGGATGACTGGACTTTCACCGATATAAAGATTGAAACAGACTGGAACAAACATGGTATGTTAATTAACAAGCTTGTATTTAACGGTCCGGCAATGACTTTTGATGCCCGTGGCAGCTGGCTGACTTCATGGAGAGGGGCGCATACCACGGTTTTACAGGGCAATATAAACAGCAGTAATTTTGGTGATACCCTGAGTGGCCTGGGATTTGAGCGCAGTGTCGACCGTTGTGTATACAATGCGACATTTAATGCAAAATGGCCGTCGGTACCCTATGATTTCTCCTGGGCGCACATTAAGGGAAAAGTTTCTTTTGAGATGAAAGACGGTGAAATTCTCGAGGTTAATCCCGGTGCCGGTGGCCGCCTGCTAGGCCTGTTGAATATTTTCAGCCTGACTAACCGGCTGGCACTGGATTTTGATGATGTTTACCGCAAAGGCTTTTCTTTTGATACCATCAAGGGTGAGTTCGAGTTTGTAAATGGTAGTGGCTCATTGAAAAACTTCGATGTTTCAGCACCTGCGGCCGATATCAATATGTTCGGCAGTATCGGGCTGATTGATCGCGACTACGGGCTGCTGATGCGGGTTAAGCCGCATACCGATACTCTGACGCTCGCGGGCGGCACATTACTGGGTGGTATTGTGGTTGGTACCGGCCTGGCTATACTGCAGAAAGTTTTTGATGTAGGTGTGATCCTGCAAAACGTTTATTCTATTACCGGTAGCTGGGACGACCCGCAAATCGAAAAAATTGTCGAAAGGACACCGGACGCGAGTGAAGATGATGATTTCTAGATATTTGAATAACACACAAATAATCATTAGTATCACTTTATTGGTTTGTATCACGTTCGCACATGCCGGCCTTGCTGTTAAAAACACGGGAACCAGTGATAAAGTTGCTACTGATACTTTATCACTACAGAATACAGGTTCTGCGCAAACAGGCGGAAAAAAGCCCGAAGGCCGGGTATTGTATGCTGAGCAGTGGGAATTAACCCGCAGTGGTGAATCGGTTTTGTCTTTGCCGGTATTAAACTCTCTGGTAAACACCTGGCTGAAGGACAAACAGAAAAAAATAGAAATACAGTACCCGGGCGGTGAAGAAGGCGAGTTCTGGGTGCAGCAACTGGCTGACTGGCTGGTTGCCCTGGGTATTCCATCCGATCAGATGATTATCGTCCCTGGTAGCGGCGCGGATGATATGATTAGGTTTGATTTAGTAAGATAATGACATCTAAGGTAAGCGGGAGATTTTTTGGTGAGTAAAGTTGCGGCAATACAGATGGCATCAGGCCCGAACGTGAAAGCAAATCTGGCTGAGGCTGAGAAACTAATAAAAATTGCTGTACAGCAGGGTGCCGAGCTGGTGGTATTGCCGGAGAATTTTGCCATTATGGGCCTGTCTGAAAATGACAAGGTGAAAATAGCAGAACAGTTTGGCACCGGGTTATTACAGGACTACCTCAGGCAGCAGGCCATAAAACACAATATCTGGCTGGTTGGCGGAACCATTCCTGTATGCTCTGAGGAAGCGGGCAAGGTCTATGCGGCCTGTTTGCTGCTTAATCCTGAGGGTGATGTGGTTGCCCGCTATGACAAGATCCACCTGTTTGACGTCACCATCGAGGCCAGCAACGAAAGTTATACCGAGTCAGAAACCATTATGCCGGGTAACGAGATTGTCGTTGTCGATACTCCGTTCGGCCGTCTTGGTCTTGCTGTCTGCTATGACCTGCGTTTCCCCGAATTATTCCGTGCCATGATGGAGCAGGGCATGGAAATCTGTGCACTGCCTTCCGCTTTTACCAGCCTGACCGGAAAAGTGCACTGGGAATCGCTGTTGCGTGCGCGGGCCATCGAAAACCTTTCTTTCGTGATTGCCGCAGACCAGGGTGGTTACCATGTGGGCGGGCGGGAAACGCACGGTGACAGCATGATTCTTGATCCCTGGGGTTTGGTGTTAAACCGTCTGCCGCACGGTACCGGTGTGGTTATTGCCAACATCGATATTGCCAAGCTGGAACATACCCGGAAAATGTTTCCTGCGCTTGAACATAAACGTTTCCACTGTTCATTTGACTCAAAATAGCCATTGACGGGATTTTTCTCACACACTGGGCAGTCTCTCTAAGTACTGGTTCTGGCGATGGGCTATCAAAATATAATCTTTGAATTTGTTTTGATTTTTGCCGGGGCGGCCTTCTTTGCCACGATTTTTTTATACCTGAAGCAGCCGATTATTCTGGCTTATATCGGTTTCGGTATTGCGGCCGGTCCCTGGGGGCTGAATCTGATCAAGGAACCGGAGCATATTGAAAAGCTGTCACATATTGGTGTGATCCTGCTGCTCTACCTGCTCGGCATGAACCTGAAACCCGACCGGCTGTACCATCTTTTCAGTAAAACCGCTGTGGTCACGCTGCTGACCAGCCTGGTATTTTTTGCCATTAGCGGGCTGTCGGCCTTTGCCTTTGGCTTCAGCCTGGTTGAAAGCATTATCATTGGCGCCGCGCTGATGTTTTCCAGTACCATCGTCAGCCTCAAGCTGATTCCAACAACAACCCTGCATCATAAACATACCGGTGAAATGATGACCAGCGTGCTGCTGATGCAGGATGTTATCGCCATTATGCTGATTGTTATGCTGACCGGCGGCCAGGGTGAGAATGTCAGTATGGCGATCGCCATGCTGTTTATCAAACTGATTGCACTGGCCGCAGTCGCTTATGCGCTGGTCAAGTTTGCGATCAATAACCTTTTTTTACGTTTTGATATTATCCGTGAATATACCTTTCTGCTGGCACTGGGCTGGGGACTGCTGGGAGCGGGTGTAGCGCAGTTTATCGGGCTTTCCTATGAAATGGGCGCCTTTGTTGCCGGCGTTGCTTTCGCTTCGTCACCGGTCGCCATGGCGGTTGCCGAAACCCTGAAACCGTTGCGTGATTTTTTTCTGATTCTTTTTTTCTTCTCCATCGGCGCGCATTTCAATTTCCTGGTCACCCAGCATGTATTGCTGGCGGGTATTACGATTGCGCTGCTGATCATGTTGGTCAAACCGCTGGTGTTCAAGTACGGTTTTCAGCTGATTGGCGAGGACAGAAAATTTTCAACCGAACTGGGCGTCAGGCTGGGCCAGGGCAGTGAGTTTTCACTGCTGGTGGCATACAGCGCGCTGGCATCGGGGCTGATTGATATACGGGCGTCCTACCTTATACAGATGGTGGTGATTCTTACCTTCGTGCTGTCAACTTACTGGGTGGTGTACCGTTACCGTACGCCGATTTCCAGTACCGAGAAGAACCGGATGGACTGAGGCGCCTTCGGCGCAATGAAAAATGAAAAGTGAAAAATGAAAAATGGTTTCGTGCCTTCGGCACGTGGTTTTTCGAGCGGAGCGGGGGGGTATTGTTTAGATTTGTATGAACTTGTTGTTATTGCTGAACCGTTTTCAGGGACAAGGAAAATTTTTCATTTTTCATTTTTCACTTTTCATTGCGACGCTTCGCGGCGCTTTCTTCCTCTACTTCCCGCAAATACTTGAACAGCTTCCGCGCCGCCACCGGTGTTTTCCCTTTCTCATGCTCCGCCCGCGCCGCCCGTACCAGCTGGTTCAGGTGCTGGCGGTCGATGTCCGGGAAACGCTGTATTATTTCATCAAGCGTGGCTTTGTCATTTTCAACCAGCCTGTCACGCCATCTTTCCAGGCGTTTAAACTGTGCGGTATTGGTGTCGTGGCGATGCTGGATTTTATTGAGCCGGGCTTCGATTAACTCGCTATCCATGGCGCGTAACAACTTTCCAATGTACTGGCGCTGGCGTTTAAGGCCGCTGCGGGACTTTATTCTCAGTGCGGTATCAATGGCTTCTTCAAGTTCTACCGGCAGTTCCAGGGAGCGTCTTTCCTCGGCTTTTAATTTTAATATTTTTTCACCGACATCCAGTAGGTGCTGGCAGTCGCGTTTTACCTGGGATTTGCTCGGGCCGTAATCAATTTCTTCCTCATCGCTGCCGGTATTGTTTAAATCAGTAGTCATCATCGTCTGCATTTTCTGCATGTATGGTTTTTTGATTATCAAATTTTACGCTTTCCAGTACCATTCGGGAATGAATTTTACCGTCGCGGTAATTTTCAATAATAACGGGGATGTTGTGCAGTTCAGGTAACAGCCAGATGTGCAGTTGCCGGTCACGGTCCGGGTCCTGTCGTATCATTTGTAAAGCCCGGTATTTTTTACCGGCAAAATCAATGTTTTTTACCGCAGCCAGTATAAATTTATAGGTATCAATCTCGCCATGAAGCACCGCGTTGTAGGGGTATTCCTTGACATCTTCGTTGGCATCGATCATCAGCGGAATCTGGAAAGACAGAACATCCCATACCGGTGTTTCAGTTTCAAGACTGACCTTCCTGTTTCTGACAATGCCAGTGATTTTTCCTTTCGGTGTTTTACTGGCAGTGTTCCATTGAATATCGAAGATTTCATCCTTGTTTTTTTCTTTGCCGGTCTGGATATAACGGTGTTTTTTCAGCAATAAAATATTATCGCTGTCATCAACGTAGCTGACAACGTTAACGGCGTCATCACGAAACAGGCTGGCGATGCCATAAAGGTCGGTTTTCTGGGTGATTTTGTATCCCGTGGGGGTATAACTGAGGCGGTACTGTGCTTCCGCTACTTTCATGCCAAAGGCCTGGATAGCGTAATTGGCGGTAAATTCGGGTAAGTCACGTGCCGCCAGCAGGTTCTGGCTGAACAGCAGGGCAGAGAAAAGGCAGAGGGTTTTAACTGTTTTAATGCCGGTATTTAATAACATGATGCCTGCCTTCTCCGTGTTATTTGTACTACTGAATCAGTTTGCCGTGCTGCCATTGTAATGCTTTTTGCAGTGGCTGTTTATCAAGCAGCAGGCGGTTGCCATCAAATGCCAGGCGGCCTTCACAGTGTAACTTTATTGCCAGCGGGTAAATTTTGTGTTCTTCGTGCAAGACCCTTGCGGCCAGACTTTGTGCCGTATCGTCTGTCATTACCGGTACCTCTGCCTGTATGACCAGTGGCCCGCTATCAAGTTCATCGGTCACGTAATGCACACTGGCGCCGTGTACCGGGTCATGGTTGTCGATGGCCTGCTGGTGCGTGTTCAGCCCCTTGTATTTAGGCAGCAGCGAAGGGTGAATATTGAGCAGGCGGTGTTGGTAATGTTCGATAAAGGCGCTGCTTAAAATTCGCATAAAACCGGCAAGAATCACAAGGTCGGGTTTTAACGGGTCGATGATCTGCATCATGGCACGATCAAAGGCTTCTCTTGACGGGTACTGACTGTGGTCGATAAAAAAGGTTTTTATACCTGCGCTGGCAGCACGTTGCAGTCCGCCGGCATCTTCCCTGTTGCTGATAACGGCTTTTATCTCGGCATCAAGCTGCTGATTTTTAATGGCATCGATAATTGCCTGCAGGTTACTGCCGGAGCCTGATACCAGTACGACGAGAGAGGCTTTTTCCACGGTTGACGGAGGCGATTGAACTATTTGAAAATAACCTGCCCGTTATCGTCAGGTTTATTATGGTCGGATTCAATACTGCCAAGCAGCCAGGCCTGTTCATTATTCTGTTTTAATGTACTGACAATGGCATCGGCATCATCGGCATTGACAATCAATACCATGCCAACACCGCAGTTAAAGGTGCGGTACATTTCGTTGAGTTCCACGTTACCGTTGTTCTGTAACCATTGAAAGACCTCGGGCAACTGCCAGCTGGTTTCATCGATGACCGCCCGGGTGTTTTCAGGCAGGACACGGGGAATGTTTTCCAGCAGGCCGCCGCCGGTAATATGGGCCATGGCGTGGATGGAAAAATCGGCCAGCAATGCATGGATGGCCTTAACGTAAATTCTGGTTGGTGCCAGCAGGGCATCGCCCAGCGTGGCATCACCCAGCGGATCATTTAAATCGGCATCGCTGACCTCAATGATCTTGCGTACCAGTGAGTAACCGTTGGAATGCGGGCCGCTGGAGGCAATGGCAATCATGGCATCGCCTGCCTGTACCTGTGAGCCATCGATGATTTTCTGCTTTTCCACCACGCCGACACAAAAGCCGGCCAGGTCATAATCACCCTTGCTGTACATGCCTGGCATTTCGGCGGTTTCGCCGCCAATCAGGGCTGCATTCGATTGCCGGCAACCGTCGGCAATGCCTGCCACCACGTTGGCCGCAATCTCAGTGTTGAGCTCACCGGTGGCGTAATAATCAAGGAAGTACAGGGGTTCGGCGCCCAGTACCAGGATATCGTTGACACACATGGCGACCAGGTCGATGCCAATGGTGTCATGGCGGTTTAAGTCAATGGCCAGTTTCAGCTTGGTGCCGACACCATCTGTGCCGGAAACCAGCACCGGTTGCTGGTAATTGGCCGGTAGTTCAAACAGGCCGCCAAAGCCGCCAAGACTGCCCATTACACCGGGACGGTTGGTGCTGGCAACACTGGTTTTGATTTTTTCAACAAAGGCATTGCCGGCGTCGATATTGACGCCGGCATCGCGGTAACTCAGGGGTTTTGATTGGTTGGATTGTTCGGCAGACATCGAATTTAATGACAGTTTGGTCGTATAATAAAAAGATGTGTTATTGTACACGCTCTGTCAGTTATTGGTTGTACAAATTTTCATTTCACGGGTCTCAAATATCAGGAATACAGCGTTTTTTATCCACGCTTTTCATCGTTATGTTCAAAGCTTTTTCGTTAACACTTATTAAAATTAAACTGTTTTTTGCGTTTGTTTTACTGTTTTTCTCTACCCAGTCGATGGCGGTGCATGCCATCTCGCTTTACGATGTGGACATCCTGGTCAGCGATGAATCAAAAGCCACCCGTCAGCAGGCCTTTAATCACGGGCTTGATGAGGTATTTGTGCGCATTGCCGGTGACAGCATTGTAATGGACAAGCTGAAACGTCCGCCTGCCAGCCGCTACGTCCGGCAGTTCAGTTATGTACCGGTGGAAAAACCGGAGATTAATGACGCCGGGGAGGTGCTCAGCCACCACCTGAAAATCCAGTATAACGGCAGCCTGATGGAGAAATACCTGCGTGATAACGGCTTTCCGGTCTGGGGTGAACACCGCCCTGACGTGGTTATCTGGCTGGCAGTCAGGGACGGTAAAAATGAATACGTATTGAAAGATACTGACCGCTCATTATTAAAATCGGCAGCGGATAAAGCCTTGGTTCGCCGTGGTATACCGGAACGCTGGCCGTTATATGACTATAAGGACCGCAAGATCCTCAGTGTCGCCGACATTCGCGGCGGATTCAAGGACCCGGTCAGCCAGGCATCCAAACGTTATACCCGCGGGCCGGCATTGACCGGCAGCATGATCTGGAACGGCCGGCAATGGCAGAGCAGCTGGAGCCTGTTGATGAACACCGGTGACCGCCACTGGAGCATTGTTGACGCCGATTATAACAAGTTGATAAACAAGGCAATTGATCGTGCGGCGGATGCCATGGGCGAGGTTTTTGCCATTCGTGTCGGTGGAAAAAGTCAGCCACTGGTCAGAATTCAACTGGATGTGCAGGCGGTTAATTCCATAGGGAAATACCGCCGGGTTGAAGATTACCTGGCCGATTTAAATGTGGTGCAGTCAATAAAACCGGTGCAGATTGATGGTCAACGGGCATTGTTTGAAATCACCCTGCGTGGCAGTGAAGCGGATTTTCTGAATATAATCAATAGTGAGGCTGAGCTCGTTGAGATTAAGGTCAGCGCCCCGCAGCAGCAACCGGTGCCAGAACCCGCGCCGGAAACACTTCCCGGTTCTACCGGATCCGGTGCCGGTGTGTCCATCAGCGGCACGCAGCAGGAGCCTGTCAGCGCTGCCGTGAACGATGTGCCGGAGACCGTGCAAAAAGCATTGCCGCTGTATCACTACCGTTACAACCGCTGAACCGCACCGATGACTTCCCTGAACCACCCGCAGTTACCGCTAGGGTTTGAAGCCGGCGAGCTTTTTACTTTTGACAGTTTTGTTGCCGGCAATAATGCGGTGCTGGCCGGCCTGGCACAGCAAACAGCGCTCGGGGAGGGTGAAAAACAGCTGTTTTTCTGGGGGGAACCGGGGCTGGGTAAAAGCCATCTGTTGCAGGCCAGTTGCAACCTGGCGGCAAAAAAACGGCGCACGGTGTGTTATTTAACGCAGGCAGAAATTCTCAATCAACCGGTGGAGCTGTTTGAGGGGCTGGAGCAGCTGGAGCTGATCTGCCTGGATGATATTAATCTCTGGCTGGTTGACGCCGGCCGGGAAGAGGCGTTGTTTGACCTGATTAACCGGGTGCGTGAAACAAACCATAGCCTGATGCTGGCGTCCACCCGGCCTCCCGATGAAGCCTTTATTCAGCTGCCGGATCTGCGTTCGCGCCTGTCATGGGGGCCGGTGTTTCAGCTGCACGACCTGTCTGACAGTGAAAAATACCAGGCACTGAGTTACCGGGCGCGGCAGAACGGGCTGGAACTGCCGCAGAAGGTGGCTGATTACCTGATGCAGCGCTACCCGCGTGACATGTTCGGCCTGTTCGAGCGCCTGGCCATGCTGGATAAGGCATCAATGGTTATGCAGCGAAAATTAACCATTCCGCTGGTGAAATCGGTGTTTGGCGGTTAAAAAGACGGGCTGAACGCTTTATTCATTATTTTGATTTTGCACGGCGAGCTGTTTCCCCATAAACCGGGTGTAAATAACCGTTCCGGTAAAAAATAACAGGCTGGTGCTAATAACGTAAAGCCCGATCCACAGGTCCTCACTGCTTCCGGCATACCAGACTCCGATAATAAAGTAGAAAATCGCAAGGTACATCGCCCAGGCATGGGTATATAGCTTGCCATTAAGCAGGCCGAACAGCGGCAGCATCAGCGGACCCAGCTGAAAGAAAATAATCAGTGACATCAGGTGTTTTGCCGGCGGTTCTATCAGCAAATGCCAGGCGAACAGGCCAGACATCAGCGCAAAGTAGCCCAGCAGTGTTAATCCACGCCCCAGTTTTATCAGTTGTTGCTGTGTCATTATGATTTCAGTTTCCTTGTGGTTGTGGCTACGCGCCGGCCGATGGCGAGGCAGAGCTTGCGTTCTTCTTCGCTCAGGGGTGTTGCTTCCAGGTCATCGGTTAAACGGGTAGGGCCATAGGGGCTGCCGCCGGTTTTGGTTTCAAACAGGGCGGTTTCGGTATAGGGCAGGCCGACAATCAGCATGCCATGGTGCAATAAAGGCAGCATCATGGTCAGCAGGGTGCTTTCCTGGCCGCCGTGCATGCTGCTGCTGGCAGAAAAAACGGCCGCCGGTTTGCCCGCCAGTTTGCCGCCCATCCACAGGGCGCTGGTATTATCGATGAAATATTTCATCGCCGCCGGCATATTGCCGAAATGGGTGGGGCAGCCCAGGATCAGGGCGTCACACTCAAGCAGGTCGTCGTTAGAGGCATACAGCGGGCCTTCATCGGGCACTGTCCCGGCGGTTTGCTCACAGAGCGGGGATACCGGCGGAACGGTGCGCAGGTGCGCCTGCACCCCTTCGATTTCCTCCACACCGCGGGCGATAATATTGGCCATTTCGGCGGTGGTACCACCGGGACTGTAATACAGGATCAGTACTTGCTGTGTCATTATAAAATATCCAGAACTTTTTCCGGTGGCCGGCCAATAGTGGCTTTATTACCGTTGATAACGATCGGGCGTTCGATCAGGACGGGGTTGTCAACCATGGCCTGTATCAGCTGCTCACGGCTTAATTCCGGGTTGTCTAGATTGTTTTCTTTATAGGGGGCTTCATGTTTGCGCATTAAATCCCGTGGCTGCATGCCGAGTATATCGAGAATTTTATTCAGTTCTTCACTATCGGGTGGTGTGTTCAGGTACTCAATAACCGTGGTTTGCACCCCTTTGTCATTTAAAATATCCATGGTGAGGCGACATTTGCTGCACTTCGGATTAAAAAATATCTGGATTTCACTGCTCATTGTGGCCATTTCCCCTCTGAATGGTTTGTTTTTGCCCTGATTTGCTGATTTTATCGGAATCCGGCTATTTTGGCAGAAAACATTGCTTGACACTAAATACTTACATTGTTATTTTTTAGCGCTATAATCGTCACTTAAATAATTATAAATAACAAACCAACATCCTATTTGGAGATATTATGACCATGCGAACAACTGCCCGTCTGTTTAGTGTAGCCCTTTTAAGTTTAGGCCTTATTACAGGTTGTGCTTCAACAGATGAAGCCTCCGATGCAATGTCAGCGGAACAAGCCATTGCTGATGCTAAAGCAGCTAATGCTGAAGCTAAAGCTTTAAACTACGAATGGCGTGATACTGGAAAAATCATTAAACAGGCCGAGAAAAAACTGGAAGCCGGTGATGAAGAAGCTGCCATCAAGTTAGCCAACAAAGCGAAAGCCCAGGCAACAACCGCCGTCGCCCAGGCTGAAGCGGAAAACAAAAAATTCCTTAACAGCATGGCTGACGAATCATTATCAGCAAGCTCATCAAGTTCTGCTGCGGCCGCCATGGGTAAAGTAAGCAGTTACTCTGTTGTTCGTGGTGACAA
>JAJRTD010000193.1 GCA_024278435.1 Gammaproteobacteria bacterium
ACACCGTTTTTATCCACCCATTTATATACGCCGATATAGGCACCGGCCATGGCAGCCGACTGGAAAACAAAAAACAGTAACGAGCTGCAGATGATGGATGTCAGCGTTGTTTTGAACATAGTGGTTTTTCACCCATTGATTAGCCTGTGATGTTACCATAGGGTTTCCACCCGGGTATTGTTTGTTAAAATAGACCCTAACGCAGATAAAATCAACATTGATGGCGCAATGACAGGGCGGGATTTAGTCCCGCTTTCAGGCTGCAATCACTGGCTGCAATAACTTTAATGTTTCACTAGACCAGGTTATGGCTGATCGTCGATTAAAAATTTTTCACACCGTGGCACGGCTGCTTAATTTCACCAAGGCCGGTGAGCAGTTGCATATGACCCAGCCGGCAGTGACCTTCCAGATCCGCCAGCTGGAGGACCAGTTCAATACCCGCCTGTTCGACCGTACCCATAACAAGGTGACACTGACAGAAGCCGGCAAACAGGTTTATATGTATGCCGACCGCATACTCAAACTGTACGATGATATGAACCACAGCATCACCGAGATGACCGGTGACGTCAGCGGGGGTGTTTCCCTGGGAGCCAGTACCACGATTGCAGAATATATGCTGCCGTTGCTGATTGGTGAATTCAAGGTTAAGTACCCCGACGTCAATATCAGCCTGAAAGAATCCAATTCCGAAGATATTATTGCTATGGTGGAAAATAATGTGGTCGACCTGGCGATTGTGGAAGGTTCGGTAAATAACAAGAACCTGATTGTTGAACAGTGCCGGGTAGACCAGCTGGTTGTGATCATGCCCAACAACCACGCGCTGGCCAAAGAGAAGGAGCTGCACGTCAAGGATATTCTTGATCACCCGTTTATCTGTCGCGAAAGCGGTTCGGGCACACAGGAATCTATCGTTAACTATATTGAAAAACAGAGCCCGCACAGCCTGTTGAATGTCTGCTTCGAGCTGAGCAGCCCGGAAGCCATCAAGGGTGCGGTGGAGGCCGGCATGGGTATATCCATAGTGTCACGTGCCAGTATAGAAAAAGAACTGCGCCTGGGTACATTAACTGCGGTTGAACTGACGCCAAGACTGGAACGGCCGTTCTCATTTGTACGCCAGCGCTACAAGTTTAAATCCCGGGCTGCCGATGAACTGCTGGACTTTGCCCAGCAGTTCTGTAAAAACATGGCCTAGTTTGTATTGAGTATGAGATGAGCACGATTAAAAGCAGTAAGGAACTCATGGAGATTTATGAGGCAATGGATGACGAGCGCAAGCTGAGCCTGTCGGATTTCGCTGACTTTCTCTATGCCAAATCCGGACCGGTGGTCAGGGAAATTCCACCACCGGAAGATATTCCGCGACCGGAAAAAGAAACCGTTGTCGGTGCGGTTAAGCGCCTGAAAACACAATACCATATGGTGGACAGCATGACGGTTTTTTCTGCCGCGTCCTCGTTGATGACCGACCACATGGTCAAGGGCCGTGACCTGGTCGAGGTGATTGATGAAATGGAACAACTGTTTGAAGATGCCTATAAAAAACTGCTGCAGGATAATGAATGATTGAAGTTATCAAGGGCTGGTTTGAAAAGCATTTTTCAGACCCGCAGGCCATTATCCTGGTTACCATCCTGGTGCTGGGTGCGGTGCTGGTTATGTACTGGGGCAAGATACTGACCCCGGTGCTGGCCGGTATTATTATCGCCTATGTACTGGAAGGCCTGGTTCGTAAAATAAGCTTGCTGGGTGTACCGCGGTTTATTGCTTTCCTGTTGAGTTACGCGCTGTTTATCGCTTCGCTGGCGTTGTTGTTATTTGGCCTGATCCCGCTGGTTATCAGCCAGTTGTCACAGCTGGTCGCTGATTTCCCGCGCATTCTGGACAAGGTTCAGCAGCTCATTTTATCCATACCCGAGCAATACCCGGTTTTTGCCGACCAGGAAATTGAAAAAATGCTGGGCAGTTTTTCCTCGGAACTGGTTAGTGTCGGGCAAAAGCTGGTAACGGTTTCTCTGGCATCGGTGGTCGATGTTTTTACCATTCTGGTTTACCTGGTAGTGGTGCCGTTACTGGTGTTTTTCCTGCTCAAGGATAAAGACAAAATAAAGCAGTGGTTCCGGCGGTTCCTGCCGGAGGATAGCGGCCTGGCTTATTCTGTATGGAAAGAAGTCGACGTTAAAATGGGCAATTATATACGCGGCAAGCTGCTGGAAATTGTCATTGTCGGTGTTGCCACTTTTCTTCCGCTGAAATACATGGGCATGAACTATGCCGCCACCATGAGCCTGCTGGTTGGTTTGTCGGTCATTATTCCCTATGTCGGTGCGGTTGCAGTCACCATACCGGTGGCCATGATTGCCTGGTTCCAGTGGGGTGCGTCCAGTGACTTTGTCTACCTGATGGTGGCCTATCTCGTGGTGCAGTTTCTGGACGGCAATATACTGGTGCCGTTACTGTTCTCTGAAGTGGTCAATATGCACCCGGCGGCGATTATTATCGCGGTGCTGTTTTTTGGCGGATTATGGGGCGTGTGGGGTGTGTTTTTTGCCATTCCGCTGGCGACCCTGATACAGGCGGTGATAAATTCCTGGCCTTCGATTCAGAAGCAGGAAGTTTAAAAAATTAAAAAACTTTTTCACCACAGAGACACGGAGGACACAGAGTTTTTAGATTAACAGCGCCTTCGGCGCTATTAACCACAAAGGATACTCTGAACAAGTCCTTATCTGTCATCCTGAGCGCAGCGAAGGATCTTGAGCCACTGTGCAATCAATTACTTA
>JAJRTD010000194.1 GCA_024278435.1 Gammaproteobacteria bacterium
AAGTTAGGGTTACTCTGAATAAGTCCTTATCTGTCATCCTGAGCGCAGTCGAAGGATCTTGAGCCACTGAGCAATCAATTACTTACGGAGAAAAAGATTCTTCGCTGCGCTCTGAATGACACTTATTCAGAGTATCCTTAGCAGTTTGCAGTTAAAAGCTTGACAGCTTCGCTGTCGGTTTTAGAATTTTTCCAACTGCCTCGAAATCATCTCAAAATACAAGGTAGATATTGCCAATGCCGGCAAGGTATAATTAGCCTCTGTAAAATTACTTTTTAGCAACGAATGTCATCCAGGCCTACGATCAACCCGGCGCGTAAACTTTTTATCAAAACCTACGGTTGCCAGATGAATGAGTATGATTCATCCCGCATCAGCGATGTGCTGGCCAATTCCCACGATCTGGAACTCACTGATAACCCCGAAGAAGCCGATGTGCTGCTGCTGAATACCTGTTCGATTCGGGAAAAGGCGCAGGAAAAGGTGTTCTCCCAGCTCGGGCGCTGGAAAAACTGGAAAAATGACAAACCCGACCTGGTCATCGGCGTCGGTGGTTGCGTGGCCAGCCAGGAAGGGGCGGAAATACAGCGCCGGGCGCCTTATGTTGACGTGGTATTCGGGCCGCAGACTATTCACCGCTTGCCGGAGATGATTTCCGGGGTCAGCGTCAATCATAAAAAAGTGGTGGATATCAGCTTCCCTGAAATCGAGAAATTCGACTGCATGCCCGAGCCCAAAGCCGATGGTCCCAGTGCTTTTGTTTCCATTATGGAAGGCTGCAGTAAGTACTGCAGCTTCTGCGTGGTGCCATATACCCGTGGCGAGGAAGTCAGCCGGCCGTTTGATGATGTACTGGTCGAAGTAGCGGCGCTGGCTGAGCAGGGGGTGCGTGAGGTCAATCTGCTGGGGCAGAATGTGAACGCCTACCGTGGCCTGCTGCATACCGATGACGGGGAGATTACCGCCGACCTGGCCCTGCTGATCCATTATGTTGCCGCGATTGATGGTATCGACCGTATCCGTTTTACCACCTCGCACCCGATGGAATTTAATGACGACCTGGTCGAAGTTTATGCCCAGGTGCCGGAGCTGGTGAGTTTTTTGCACCTGCCGGTGCAAAGCGGTTCCGATAATATCCTGGCAGCAATGAAACGCGGCCATACGGCCGAGCAGTATAAAGACATTATCCGCCGCCTGAAGATCGCACGCCCGGATATCTCGATTTCCTCGGATTTTATAATCGGCTTCCCTGGTGAAAGCGATGAGGATTTCGCCGATACCATGAAACTGATTGACGAGGTTGGCTTTGACCATTCTTTCAGCTTTATCTACAGCGCCCGTCCTGGCACCCCGGCGGCCATCCTGCCGGACACGACCACCGATCTGATAAAAAAACACCGGCTGGGTATTCTGCAGGATGTAATTGCGTCCAATGTTGCCGCGGTTAACAAACAGATGATCGGCACGGTGCAGTCGGTGCTGGTAGACGGTGTTTCACGAAAAAGCGAACAGCAGATTTCCGGGCGCACTGAAAACAACCGGGTGGTCAATTTCGCTGCGGACAAGGAACTGATCGGCCAGTTTGTCGATGTGAGAATCACCGAGGCCTGGAGCAATTCACTACAGGGTGAATATATCGGCTTGAGTGACCTGGAACATTTCAGGCAGGCAAAACTGGCGCAGATAAATCCAAATTATGAAAACCGTAAACTTGCCTAAGGTTTCAGAGTCGTATCATTAATGCATAATTCTGAAAAACAGGTTCCGTCCAGTCTTAACAGCAGTATCCAGTTTGAGCTGACACCGGTGGACAACAATCGCCTGCAAAACCTGTGCGGGCCGTACAACAAGCATATCCACCAGCTTGAAGAATTCTACGATGTCAAAATCAACTGCCGTAGCAATAACTTCGAGATCAGCGGTGATGGCCGGCGTTTAAAGACGGTGAAGAACGCGATCGAGACGCTTTATAATGTGGCCACCAATGAAAACCTGTCGCCGTCCACGGTACAGCTGTATTTGAATGATAATATTGAAGGCCACGACACGAATTCAGTGACGATCGTCGCTACAGACTCCCCGGACAGCAATGACAGTGCGGCGCAGGGTGAGCCGCCCATGAGCGCCCATGCCAAGAACCGTCGCGGTATTATCAGCGGGCGCGGTAAAAGCCAGCAGCAGTACCTGGACCAGATTAAAAGCCATGACCTGACCATTGGTGTTGGGCCGGCTGGCACCGGCAAGACCTACCTGGCCGTTGCCTGCGCGGTGGAAGCGCTGGAGAACGACCTGGTGGATAGACTGATCCTGGTGCGTCCGGCGGTTGAGGCCGGCGAACGCCTGGGTTTTCTGCCCGGCGACCTGGCTCAGAAAATTGATCCCTATCTGCGCCCCATGTACGATGCCCTGTTTGAAATGATGGGCCAGCCAAAAGTGGCAAAATGCATCGAACGCAATATTATTGAAATCGCGCCACTGGCCTATATGCGCGGCCGAACCCTGAATGATGCATTTATTATTCTTGACGAGGCGCAGAACACAACGATAGACCAGATGAAAATGTTTTTGACCCGTATCGGTTTCGGTTCCAAGGCCGTGGTTACCGGTGATATTTCACAGGTGGACCTGCCGCGTGATAAAACCTCCGGCCTGCGTCATGCCCTGAAGCTGCTGTCGGATATTGACGAAGTGGGTATTACCCGGTTCAAGAAAGGGGACATCGTTCGCCATCCACTGGTGAAAAAAATCGTTCATGCGTATGAAAAAGATGAATCGGCATAAACCTTTTAACGGATTTGAATAACATGTCAGTTAGTGTCGAAGTTTCAATTGCAGAAGACCTGGTTGCCGGCCACGTTGCAGAAAGCGGCGTTGACGAAACACCCGGGTCGGGCGACGATGACGTTCCCGAACCGGGCCTGCTGCAAACCTGGGCAGCGGCTGC
>JAJRTD010000195.1 GCA_024278435.1 Gammaproteobacteria bacterium
CCTGCCTGCTTCAAGGTCAACCGCCACCTGGCGGATAACGGCATGGTCAAGATCCTGCTCAAGATTACGCGCTTCGATAATCGGAAAAATACAGTCAGGATAAATCCATTCATTATCATGATAAATTCGTATCAGTGCCTCGTAGTAACAGATTCTGTTATCTTCAAGTGACACCACCGGCTGATAGAACATGTGCAGTCCGTGACCACGCTCAAGTGCCTGATAGACGGCTTCGTAGGTCTTGTTGGAAAACAGGTTCTTTGTCAGATTACCCAGAGCTTCAGAGTAAACCATGATACCCGTGCCACCTGGCCGCTTGGCATGATAAATCGCGATATCAGCCTGGCGCACCAGCCCGGCAGTATTCTGCCTGCCACCCTGTGACGCGATTGCAATGCCGATGCTGATTTTTACCGGTTCGGTGATCCCCAGCGCGCTGAAGTCATAATCGTCAACAGACTGCAGGCAACGTGCGGCGACTTCCTGCATGTCAGCTTCATTGCTGTTCAAAACAACGCTGGCAAATTCATCACTACCCAGGCGAAACAGCTGCTCGGCATTTTTTATAACGCCGGTTAAACATTCCACCACGCCTTTTAGCACACTATCGCCGGTACGATGGCCGTAACTGTCGTTCAGCGCCTTGAAATGGTTGATATCAACAATCATCAAGGCCACCGGCTTGCTCTGCTGCTGCGCAGATTCCCAGTAATCGTTAAAGGCGCGACGATTGAGAATACCGGTCAATGGATCATGATGTGCAAGCGCCCACAATTCTCTGTTGGTGCGGTCGAGATCACGGTGAATATCATCCAGCCTGGCATGATAACGATTGAGAAGGATTCGAATATCATCAAGTTCTTTTACCGCCAGCGGTTCAATCAGTGCCGCAGGTTTCAGGCTTTCGTCTTCACGCAATTTTTTAATATGCCCCATCAGCAGACTGATTGGCGCTGCAACAACATGGGCCAGGTAGACATAAAGAACAAGACTCAGAATTATGCCGATTAACAACAGCTGCTTACCGGCTTTTTTGATGTAACTGTCCATGGCACGCGAAATTACGTCCGGTCTGAGTTCGTAACTAAAAAATTCTCGGCTCTCCTGCAGTGGAACTTCTGTACCTGCCGGCACATTCAGTTGCAGACTGGCCTCGTTCACAAAACTGAAATTGCCAATATTCTTTAGCTGGCTGTTCAGGGAAAACTGAACTGCCACATAACCCAGAAGCTTGCCACTAACCGGCTGCTTTACCGGCTGGAACGCGGTCAACACGGAATACCCGTCAGGTCGCGTAGTCACACAGGGCAAGGGCAACTTCTGCGGCAACTGTTCTACCAGCGTCTGCTCCGGCAGTTTTGCTATTATTCTGCCGCCGGCATCATAAATGGCAATATCTATCACATCCGGTGTCAGCATGGGTGCGCTCATGGCACGATGCAGTTTCCAGTAGGGATAGTATTCGGGATTTTTCAGCTGCTGACGCACTTCCTGCCAGACAGAAAACGCCTGTGCCATCAGCAGTGATTTCTGCTCAAGCTTGCGCAGTTTTTTTTCCAGCTCCTGCTCGGACAGCTGCCGTTGCCACAGTCCTATTTCCTCTTCTGTCTGCTTGAGCTGCTGCAGGCTGAGCCAGCCAAAAATCAGTAGCAGTGCAAGCGTCAACAGGCTGATCAGCAACGCATATTGTTTTACCGATAGCGGCAATTTCATCTAAAAAAATCCAGTTCGGACTCCACGGCTTCCACCAGATCAAACTCATGGCCCTGGTTAAAAAAGTGAGTTCCGCCTTCTATCACGGAAACATCGAAACCTTTTTTCTGCAGCTGGCTAACCCAGTCCACGGCCACACGCACATCCTTGCTGCCCATAATAATCTTTACATCGGTTTTTGCCTGCTGCAGCAAGTTTATCACCGACGTCCTGTCCAGCTCAGCAAAAGAAAGGAAAGCTTCAGCCGTAGCCACGTATTCCCGGCAATAAGCAAGAGAGAACTTTTCCAGGCTCCTGTCACCACTGGCAAGCATTTTTCGCGCCTTCTGCAGCTGTTTGTTATCAACGGTTTTACCTTTATCATTAAAATATGGCAGGCTGACCAGAATGCTTTTTTTCACGCTGGCAGAAGATGAACGAATGTATTCAGCAATGCTCAAGGTACCCGAACTGTGACCGATTAATATAATGGACTCGGCTGGCGGCCGTTTGTCACCGCCTTTTTCCAGCCACCTGACCCAGGCGGCTATTTCAGCCGCTTCATCCTGTAGCCGGCTGGTATGAATGGCCTCACATGCAAGCGGCTGCTGACGTGCGCTAACGCCGAGGGTAAGTGTTGGCAGTAACACCGTATAACCGGCGTCTGACATTTCCTCGGCTAGCTGATGGATGGTAGAAAAACTGCCCGTCTGCAGAAACGGATGAATGAAGATTAGCGCAGGTTTGTCAGCATCACCGACATTGTACTCGGCAATGGCTGAAGACTTTCCCGGCAATGGCAGCATTACCTGCCCTTCTTCTGCAACAGCGTGTTGTGCGCAGGCAGCATGGGATAATAGCAGCAGATAAGCAGCAATAAATATTCTTCCGCTCAGGTTCTGCATAATTAACCTCGTCGTAATAAAACCGCCGTTCTAATTGCTAACATGCTTAGGCTTGAAGCGGATAACACTGCTGTTTGGCAGCTCGGTCAACGGCACTGAAATATAGTTACCCTGCACCTTGTCGACACCACAGATTTTCAGCAGGCGGACAACCTCGGGGCTTTCCACGTATTCGGCAACCGTATAACGCCCCAGTGAGTGCGCCACGTCATTCATTGCAGTAACAATTGCCCGGTCGGTTGCGCCGCGTGCCATGCTGCGCACAAACTGACCGTCAATTTTAACGTAGTCTGTCGGCAGGTTTTTCAGCTGGGAGAATGAACAGAAACCGGAGCCGAAATCATCCAGTGAAAAACGACAGCCGATGGTCCTTAATTCATTGATAAAGTCATTGGCCTGTTCCATATTGGCAATAGCGCAGGTTTCCGTGACTTCAAAGGTCAGTGAACTCGGGGTAATATTATACTGCTCGATAAGTGATTTTATTTTTTCCAGCGACTCGTCACTGTCGACGGTGTTGCCGGATATATTTATCGACAGCCGCAGCGTCTTGCTGGTCATGCCGGTTGCCACCACTTCCTGCAGGGCGTTTTCCAGCACCCACATGTCAATGTCCACCATCATGTTGAAACGTTCTGCGGTTGGAATAAAACTGTCCGGGTAATGCAGTTCACCGTCTTCATCAATCATCCGAACCAGCACTTCATAACTGTAGACCTTGTCAGCATCATTTAAATAGCGCTGCCATAAAACACCGTCCTGTGCGGGAAGGTTAATCAGGTCGATTTCTTTCATCTGCATAATGGGCTGGTAATGCAATACAAATTTGTCATTATTCAGCGCTTCCTTAATCCGCACCGACCAGCCAAGTTCGCTGCCCATGGTATTGCGCTCATCGCTGGTTTTTTCATACAGATGAGTCTGGTTGCGGCCCATGCGCTTGGCAATATGACAGGCAATATCCGCATTGGCCATCAGGTCACCCGCAGTTATATCCGCTACATCCATCATTGCCACACCGAAACTGGCGTTGACATGATACACATTTTCTTTATGATGCACCCGCATATGTGATAGCGACACCCTGATTTCATCCGCA
>JAJRTD010000196.1 GCA_024278435.1 Gammaproteobacteria bacterium
ACCAAGAACGCCATCATCGACCACTATGACAAAGCTTACGAACTTGAAACCGAGTTGGGCCTGCGTGACAAACAGGCGCTGCTGAAAGTGGTGCAGGACGTGGTGCCGCCACACATCCACTGCGTTTTCATCCGCCAGTCGGAAGCGCTGGGTCTGGGCCATGCGGTATTGTGCGCCGAGCCGGCGGTTGGCAACGAGCCGTTCGCCGTGCTGCTGCCCGATGACCTGATCTACAACAAGGGCGGTGCCAGCTGTATTCAGCAGATGGTCGATGTTTTCGAGGAAAAGCAGGGCAGTATCATCGGCACACAAACTGTGGCGATTACCGAGAGTGATAAATACGGCATGGTCGCCGGCCCCAAACTTGGCGACAGAATCTCACGTGTTGACGAGATCATCGAAAAACCTGATCCCGCAGAAGCGCCTTCCGACCAGGCGGTGGTTGGCCGTTACATCCTGACACCGGCGATCATGGACAAGCTGAAAACCACCAAACGTGGTGCGGGCAACGAGATCCAACTCACCGATGCTATCGCTGAGCTGCGCAAAACCGAAGAAATCTATGCTTACAGTTTTGAAGGTCGCCGTTATGACTGTGGTAGTAAAATTGGTTATTTAGAAGCGAACGTTGAGATTGCGCTTCAGCATGATGAAATGGCGGATGATTTTAGAAGCTACCTCAAAAACCTGAATATCGACTAAAGGAATCTCTGATCAATTCGTGAAATCGTATCTTGCAAGCTGAATCACCCATCTTCTGCGTTGTAAAACTTCGCAATAGCCAGCTCACGTGCGTTTCAAGCCTTGAATCTGAATAATTCAAGCTTACAATCTACTTCATTCAAAATTAATCAGAGGTTTCTAAATATTTTAAAACGGTTTGTTTTCAGATTGATAATCTGGCTCCAGTCAGCTGTCGGCAAATAGTTTTCTTTTTTTAACGGTGCCAGGGGTAGATCAAAGAAAGGGCGACTGCTTTATGAAACAGTCGCTCTGCCACCTTTTCTCTTGATATCAGTCAACTTATAAGAAAGTAGCAACTGCTATTGTATTTTCAAGGGTAGCGGTGCGCTGACGCTTGTTGTTTTATCGTTTCTAAGCGAGTCGTAGTTGCTGGCGTGTGGTTTGCGGGCAGATGACTGAGAAAACATGATGAATGATTTTCATTTTCAGCCTGCTGTTTGGCAAAGATGTGGTTGTGAGTGAAGGCTATATGGAGGTGTTGCATCATGTTAATAAGCAGATCGTTTGCGGCGGTACTACTTTCTACGACGTTATTGTTATCTTCCTGTTTTCACAGTCACAGCAATGACGGTTCACCGAATAACTTAACTGCCGAATCAGTTCAAATCGTAACGCCGGATCCGCGAATCGCCTACCCGCTTAAGGTGCTGGTATCGATAACAGCCAGGCAGGCCGTGGACAATGTGAGCGTATCTTTGTTCGCCATCGACAGGAGTGATGATCCAGAGGTAGAAGTAAGGCAGATACCACTGGGTACGGAAACAATAGAGCATGTAGAAAGCGGGGCAGGTTCATATGAGTTGAATGTCAGCATCCCGTCCAGCGTCGAATTTCCGGGACCTTATTATATTGCTGTAGTGGTCGACCCGGTAGAGCAGATTGTCGAGTACGATGAAGAAGACAATACCAGCACGACCGAGGTTGATCTGACCGCAGCCAATGCACCGAATATCCTGTTGGCCAATGTGGCACTGGATCGTGCAGCGCTGATTATCAATACCGATGAATATCTCGACCAGGTAGGCGCCGGCAATGTATACAACGCCGATGCCGGTGGCACCATTACCGTTGGTGCCGAGGGGTTGGGCGTAGGTGAGACGGTTGATATTGAAGCTTTTGCCAGTTTGCATATCATACGTACTCATAACGGCACCTCGTATAATGTGCCGCTGTACCTGTGGAACACTGCACGGCAGCGCTACATCAATGCCTATGGTATCGATCCCGATACTGGTATACAGGGTGAAGTTGAGTGGTTGCCGATGGGTACGTTCACGCCGCAACTGGCCAGAATTATTGGTGAAGAAGCAGAACTGGACGACGTTACACGTAATTCCGAACATATGGACTTCTATTTTCCCGGCAGGCTGGGCTTTGAGCTGGAACAGGCGCTGCGTTATCCGCCATGTGTTGGTGTCTGCGGGCCGCCACCTTCAGGTCTTCCCACCGTACCACCACCTGATCTGCCTCAAAGTGCGATTGACGAGCTGCGAGCCTTCCTTGTGGGTTTGCCGTTCAGTGGAGTGCGTGGTGATGAAAGCGTCAGTCTGGCAGCACTGTATTTTACGGTGTGTGTAAAGATTCGTCCGACAGATCCGATGGTCAGCGATAGTATCGCAGCGGATAACAAAGTTTGCCCGGCAATTGATATCTTCCTGCCGCCGTTGCCTCCAGGCACCACCTCATACGATATTGGCAGCTACGTTCCACAGCGCGATACCCCGTCTGAAACACTGGCTTCGGGTGATGGATTTATCACAAAAAACAACAACAAACATTTTGCATTCAAAATTGACTTTGGTGCTGGTGCCACCGCCGATAACAGGGGGTATATCGAAGAAGTCACTGCCGGCATTCCCGTCAAGATATTCGGTGCTGGATTTGATTTTCTGCGTATCACAGGACGTGCGCAGCTGGTGCCCGATTACTTCGGCAAACCTGCTTCGGAGCAATCAGGGTTTTCCTATGAAATTCGCTTCATGAATCAGGTAATCGATTCCTTACCGCCTACCACGCTTTCTGTAACCATAGCCACGGAACCACTATATTCGAAAGAAGTTGAAAAAGAGAAGAAGTTTTTCATTGGCCCGGTACCGATGATCGCCGGTGGTTCCATCGGTGGCAGTTTTGGCATTGAATATACTTTCGGCTACGGTAGTGATGATCCGTCGTTGTTTGGTAGTGGCGCTTCGGCAAATCCTGTTATCTCATTGGGCAGTTCCATCGGTCCGTCCGCCAGTCTTGAAGCTGGTTTGTTTGCCGGTGTTGGCACCGAGGTATTCACTGTCGGTGTGGAAGGCGTGGTGGCGTTGCTTGATGAAAAGATCGTGTATTTCATCGGCACCGAGATCGAAGTGATTGATGATGGTTTCTCCAATGTTACTGGTGATGTGGAATTCATCATTGCTCAGTTGCAAAAACTGAGCAATATTTTTACCGGGCCGGTGGGCAGCCTGAATTTGTTTGCCAGGTATACGGTGCCTAAAGTAGCGACCTGTAAGTGGAAATTTATCAAGGTCAAGTGCATCAGGCTGGGAACGATCAAGGTGAGCAAAAGCATTTACGCGACGCCGGCGTTATTCCGCCGTGAAGACATCCTGTTCGAAGATCCGTTTGCCGAGCTTGATGTGGTAATCGTCAATGGTAAGCCGCCGGCTTATTTTGTAGCCGCATCTGAATGAACTGGCGATGGTTACTGCCGGCTGCGTTGGCAGTGGTTGTGGTAATACTGCTGGCAGAGTGGTATTCAGGTTTCGCGGATAAAGGTTTACCGCTTATAACACAAGCTGATGTCCCGGCAGACAGTGCGCCGCTTGCCATGCAATGGCGTTATGGTGTTGCGCAACGATACCGGGTGCTGTCTGAATCATCCATGCAAATGCAGGCAGCGGCACAAGGCTCTTCATCGATTTATGTGCAACTGCTGGCTCAGCTCGATACCCTGACACTGGAAACAGACAGCAACGAAGCTGTCGTCGGCATGCGTTTGTCTTCGGTTGAGCTGAAAATCAATAACACCATAGATGCAGCTACTAACCGTGCGCTCACTGTGCCGTTCAGAGTGCGTTTCGCGGCCAATGGTATGCCGCTAACATTTGCGTTTCCTGCCGAAGTGAATCCACAGAATCGCAGCATTCTGGAAAATCTGGTGCGTACGTTCCAGGTCAGTCTGGACAGTGTCGATAACTGGATGGTGAATGAAAGCAACGGCTCAGGAACATACGAGGCGGTCTATAAACGTAACGGTCGGGGGCAGATCGAAAAATCCAAACGCAAGTTTAATAGCACCGCTTCCGGCATGGTCAGCTGGTCAGAAATCAGTTCCAGCGAAAGTTTCAGTATTGAAGCCGACCGCAACTGGATGACTGAAATGAATGTACAGGAAACCATGCGCTCTGACGATCAGGTTGGACCGGCGATGACGGTCAGCAATCATGCGACACTGAAACTACAGCCGGGAGTGCAGCTTGCACTCTCGCCGAACCTGTGGCGCTTCAATGCGGCAGCTGCTACAGACACCGTATTGACAGCCAGGCGGCCGGTACCGGATATCACGCCAGAAGAAGCGCGCAAGCAGATTATGGCAACCGTTCCTGAGCTGGATGCGGCGAAACAGGGAAGACTGGGGCTGATACACAAGCTGCGTGATTTGCTACGCGTCGATGCTTCTCTGCCCACATTAATTTTGGACCTGCTGAAAACACAGGAGCTCAGCGACCGCACTCGCGCTGATCTGTACCTGGTGATGGAGCAGGCCGGTACCGAAAGTGCACAGGCGGCGCTGGTCGAAGTAGTTACTGATAACAGCTGGTCACTGAAAGACGGCATGCGCGCCATTGTTGCGATGGGCGGACTCAAGCAGCCTGGCATGGAAAGTGTTTCGGCACTGTGGGACATAACGCAGTACAGTTCAGGTGATGAGCGTCAGCGCATGGCAAATTCAGCGACCTTTGCACTGGGCAGTATCGGCAACACCATGAACAAGGCCGATAACCCCGAGTACGCGACTTTGCGCTCTAGTTTGTTGGGTAATGCATTGGGCGGTGGTGATGTTATCCAGCGCAGTAATTATATTACTGCGCTGGGAAATACGCATGACACTACGCTGGCGAACGAGGTGGTGATATTACTGGATGATAATGAGCCAGCAATACGTCGTGCCGCAGCCCTGTCGCTGGGTTCGCTGGGTACCGATCAGGTCGCTGACAGGCTGGTTTCACAGTACCGCACAGAAGACAACGGCTATGTGCGCGGTGCAATCGCCGAGTCATTACAGTCATGGACGAAACCCACCGCTTCTGCGATGGCGATGTTCCGGCAGACGGTGCGCACCGAGGCTGACGAAAGCACACGGTACAACATCGCGATACTGCTCGGCAAGAACCTTGACAAATTCCCTGAGAATGAGTCTGTGCTCAGAGAAATCATGCGCAACGAGCCGTCGAAACGTATTCGTCAGAAAGTTGCCGAAGCACTCAGTACTCACCAATCCCAACCTTGAAATACCTAAAGGACATCTGAATAAGTCATGAATCGCTTGCGGAAGGAGGTCGTAGAAATTGTATAGCCTGTTTTATAACAGGCAATAAAAAAGCAGCACTAAAGTGCTGCTTTTTTGGGTATGGCTCCTCGAGCTGGGCTCGAACCAGCGACAAACGGATTAACAGTCCGTTGCTCTACCAACTGAGCTATCGAGGAATAGTTCCGGGA
>JAJRTD010000197.1 GCA_024278435.1 Gammaproteobacteria bacterium
ATATGAGTGTTCTTCAGGCATCGATACAGCCGATGCCCGACAAAGAGGCGGAATATTACAGGCAATCGGCCCTGCAGACAAGCCTAAACTCCCTTTATTGAGTAAATTATTCAGAAAAACCAGCTGATTGATCCTGATTCATCATAAAGCGCCGGTTAACGGCCTGTAGCGACGTGATATTTGCATCCCCCGGGTACCCGCCCTGGCCAGAAATCAGGCAAAAAAAAGCGCGGATAAAAATCCGCGCTGAAAATTACCACCAAAGGGAGGATGGAGGAAATATGAAAAAAGACTCAATTGCATAAATCTATATAAGAATATTATAATATATCCACTTAACTGTCAAGACACAAAACCCGAATCTTTACACAAACAATATAAGTATTTATATTTCAATAACTTAAACAAAATACCCCAATTTACAGATCTATTTACTGGCCGTCAGGCTCAATCAATAATCGTTTTACCACCTGCCCGCCGACGAGATGTTTATCAATAATCTCATCAATATCTTCACGATCCAGGTAGCTGTACCATGTCTCTTCAGGATAGACCACGAGAACGGGGCCAAGTTAACACCGATCCAGACATCCGGCACTATTTATACGAATTTTTCCGGCGCCGGACAAACCCAGCTGTTTTATTCGATTTTTAGCATAAGCCCTGATTTCCGTCGCATTGCACTGCTCACAGCACTGCTGGCCGGATTCACGGGAATTGGTACATAAAAACACGTGATATTTATAGTACGACACCTCAACCTCCTCTTTTTTAATGTTAAATATTGCATAGCAGGGAAATAAGCAGCAATATACACCAATGCGTAGATATAATTCATTTGACCAGCTGATTATGCAGGCGGATACCGCGGTACGAACCCTGTTTGGCGAAGCCATTGTCAGCGGCCGCGACTATCCGGCTGAAAACGTTCCGGATATGGAACTCAACGAGCAGGAAAAAAAGCAGGTCAGCGGGCTGATGCGGGTCAATCACAGCGGCGAAGTCTCGGCCCAGGCCCTGTACCAGGGACAGTCACTGACCTCGCGCAACCAGGAAATAAGGGAAAAGCTGCAGCAGGCCGCTATCGAGGAAAACGACCACCTGGACTGGACCAAACGGCGTCTGCACGAACTGGACAGCCATACCAGCCTGCTCAACCCGCTGTGGTATGGCGGTTCTTTTGCCATTGGTGCTTTTGCCGGCGCGATCGGTGATAAATGGAACCTGGGCTTTCTCGCCGAAACCGAGCATCAGGTCGTCAAACACCTGGAATCGCACCTGGACAAACTGCCCGGCAGCGACCTGCGCAGCCGCGCCATTCTGGAACAGATGAAAGTCGACGAATTAAAACATGCCACAACAGCCATCGAAAACGGCGCCGCTGAACTGCCGCCACCGGTAAAAACCCTGATGGCTGCCATGTCAAAAGTAATGACTGGCACGGCATACTATATCTAGCCGCCCCGTTCAGGCCACACTATTCAGCAAAAATCTCGTCGTGAATCGACTGCCACACTGACTCGCCAAAAACTGACTGGATAATCAGCGGCAAAGCGATCGAACCTTCCGATAACAGCCTGTCGTGAAAATCCTTCAGTTTTGAATCATCCGCAGCCACCACCTTGTCGCGGGCTTTTAAAATAATTTCACGGCCAAGGGCATAACACATCGGTGTCGCCGCGGCGTTACTGTACCAGCTGATTTCTGCTTTTGCCTGTGACGGATCAAAACCCAGCTTGTCGACCAGCAGGCCGGCAGCCGCTTCAAAATCAAATTGCCCGGTATGCATCTTCACATCGATGATAACCCTCAGGGCACGCCACAAGCGGTCACGCAATAAAATAAAGCGGTGCTCTTTTTCATTGTATAAACCCTGTTCAAATACCAGCTGTTCGCAGTACAGCGCCCAGCCTTCATACATACTGGCCGAAGCAAACAACTGGCGGGTGATATTGTTTTTATTGCTCTGGTTGGCGACTACAAACTGCAGGTGATGACCGGGGAATGCCTCGTGCACGGAAGTCAGGTCAATGCTGAACTGGTTATGCTCTGCCAGCAGCGACTCATCTTCCACCGTGGTGACATAATACAGGCCCCGCTGCTTCGGATCCGAAGGCATGGGCGGTTCGTAGGCGGCAAAGGGAATGAGCTCGCGCAGAAAAGAAGGGGTTTGCTGCACCTTCAGTGACTGCTTTTCAGGAACCGTGACAATATCGGCTTTCATCAGCCATGCATGTGCGGCCTGCATTTTTTTGCGGTAGCTATCAAGCAGCTGTGAAGCATCCGGATGGTTGGCGCGAACCATTTCCAGCGCCCGGTTGATATCCTGCTCCCCGCAGATCAGCTGACTCTGCTGCAACAGGGCTTTTTCTGTTTCTTCGACCAGGCGCTCACCAAAGTGCAGGATCTTTTTCGCATCCGTGTCAAAAAAGTGCTGCTCGTTGATCAGGCGGTTAAAGCGATAATGGCCGGAAGCGAACTTGCCCTGCGCCTGCGGTAGAACATCGGTTTCAAGATAGGCTGCAAAATCCTTGAGCGCCACGGCCGCCGCGTCAAACAACGGCTGTAGCCGGGACGGGTTGGTGAATTTGGCAGTAATCAGTGGATGGCGCGCCAGTCCGCGTATGAAATCCGCACCGGCAGCAGAAACCTCTTTTGCCGTGATGGTCCACTCTGGTACCACGCGCTCAGGATAACGTGACAGCATGACTTTTGCGCCACGCAGGTATTCAGGTATATGCTCAAGACGGCGTTTGACTGCCTGGTGAACATTGTTGCCCGGGTGAATCAGTAACTGGTATATGGCATTGACCGGCACGTAATCAATGGGATTACGGTAACGCCAGTCATTTTCCTCCAGGTCATGCAGTTCAATGGCAATGGCACCCTTTATAATACGAAAATCGGTCTGCCGGCTGTCATCCAGTTCTGAATAGTGTATTTCATCCAGTGCCGACAGCATTTTCTGATCCAGGATAATCAGCGCACCGATATCATCATGCTCATAACTGGTTAGCTTGTCGGCAAAATCATTAACCCCGACATCGACCGCAGCTTCCGGATGGTAACGAAACCAGGAGTGATAAAATTGATCACACAGGGTATCAAATTGCCCGTTACTCGGATTTTCAGCAACCACTGGGGTTTCTGTTGTGCTGGGTTCAGAATTATCAGGTACAGGCATCAGTATTTTTCCGGTTTTCTGTTTTTAATCTTCTTCGATTATTTCAAAGTCATGCGTCACATCAGCCGCTTGCGCCAGCATAATGGAGACAGAGCAGTATTTTTCAGCGGTCATATCAACGGCACGGGCCACTTTTTTTTCATCGAGGTCCCTGCCTTTAACCACGTAATGCACGTGAATTTTAGTAAATACTTTCGGTACATCCTCGGCACGCTCTGCCGATAATTCCACCTGGCAGTCGCTGATCGCCTGGCGCTGGCGCTGCAGAATCAGCACCACGTCAAAGGCGGTACAACCGCCCATGCCCAGCAGCACCATCTCCATCGGTCTGACACCCAGGTTCCTTCCGCCACTCTCCGGTGGCCCGTCCATCACCACGGAATGCCCGCTTTCAGACTCACCGACAAACGACATATTATCCAGCCATTTCACCACTGCTTTCATGCTAAAACCTTTAGTAATTCAATATTGTTGTGTATTATCCACTGTATTTAAATGCGTTGAAACACTACCGGTAAAGATAATGAGCATCGTTAGAGAAATTCCTGCACTCAATCCTTCACTGGAACACTTACTGAAATTTTCCCACCGCAAATCCTACAAAGCCAAAAAGATTATTATCCATGAAGGTGATGTTTCCAGCAGCCTCTACTATATCATTGAGGGCTCGGTAAGCGTACTGACCGAAAGCGAAACCGGGGAAGAAATTATACTGGCACAGTTAAACAAGGGCGACTTTTTTGGCGAGGCAGGCCTGTTTGAAACCGTGCCCGGCGATGAAAGCAAGCGCACCGCCCGTATTATTGCACGCACAGACAGCCTTATTGCCGAAATAAGTTATACCCAGTTTAAACAGATAGTCAGTAACGACCCCAGCGTGATGTTCCTGCTGACCGGGCAGATCTTCCAGCGCCTGAAAAAAACCAGCCAGAAAGTCCGCGACCTGATTTTCCTTGACGTCAAGGGTCGTATTGCCCACTGCCTGCTTGAGTTAAGCCATGAACCCGATGCCATGACCCACCCCGAGGGCATGCAGATAAAAATAACCCGCCAGGACCTGGCCAAAATGGCCGGCTGCTCGCGTGAAATGGCCGGGCGGGTATTAAAAGAACTGGAAGATGACGGATTGATTACCGCACATGGTAAAACCATTGTGGTGTTTGGTGCGCGACAGCGCAGGTAACCGAAGCGCTTGCAGAAACGCTAAAAGAACAGCTCCGCCAGTTTTTCACCGGGATCGTCCGCCCGCATAAAGGCCTCACCCACCAGAAAAGCGTTCACCGCGTGATCACGCATTAACTTCACATCCGCTTTGCTATGAATACCGGACTCGGTAACCAGTATATGTTTATCACTGACCATGTCACGCATATCCAGGGTTGTATCCAGCGAGGTATCAAAGGTCCGCAGGTTGCGGTTATTGATGCCGATCAGGCGCGCATCCGTTTTCAGGGCACGCTGCATCTCCTGTTCGTCATGCACCTCCATCAGCACATCCATTTCAAGCGCATGCGCCAGATTACACAAAGAATGCAGAGGCTCATCATCAAGTGCGGCAACAATTAACAGGATACAGTCTGCATCAATGGCACGGGCCTCGTAAACCTGGTAGGGATCAATAATAAAATCCTTGCGGATGACCGGCAGCTAGCAGGCGGCCCTTGCCTGTTTCAAATACGCTTCACTGCCCTGAAAAAAATCGCTGTCGGTTAAAACCGACAGGCAGGCCGCGCCATGGTTGGCATAGCTTTTTGCAATCGCTGCCGGCTGAAAGTCTTCACGCAGCACACCCTTACTGGGTGATGCCTTTTTTATTTCGGCAATAACGGCAGAGGCGTTGCTGCTGATTTTATTTTCAATGGCGCGAATAAAACCACGAACCTTATCCGCACTCTCACACTGCTGCTTTAAATCATCAATGGAAACCTTTGCCGAACGCTGGGCTATTTCCTCGCGTTTACGGTCAAGAATTTTTATAAGGATATCGGGGGTTTTATTGCTCATCTTTTTGCGTTTTTTGCAGCTATCAGATTTACTGTTATTTATATGTGCTGGTTTTTTCAATCAGCTGCTGCAGCTTTTCATTCACCGAACCGCTGGCAATGACCTGCTGTGCTTTTTCAATTCCGGCCACCAGGGTATCACTGAGCCCGGCTGCATAAATAGCAGCGCCGGCATTCAGGCAGACAATGTCCTTTGCCGGGCCCTGTTCATTATTAAACACGCTTTTTATGATTTGCAGGCTGTGCGCTGAATCCCTGGCCCGTATGGTTTCCAGCTCAGCGCGGTGCATATCAAAGTCTTCCGGCTGTATGCTGTAGGTACTGACATCGCCATCCTTGAGCTCGGCCACAAAGGTCTCTGAAGCAATACTGATCTCATCCATGCCATCCCCGGCATGCACCACCAGTACATGCTTGCTACCCAGCTGTTTTAATACCTGCGCCAGCGGTTCTACCAGTTCCTTGCTGAACACGCCCAGCACCTGGTTGGGCGCGCCGGCCGGGTTGGTTAACGGACCCAGCACATTAAAGATGGTGCGCACCCCCATTTCCCGGCGCGGGCCGATAGCATGTTTCATGGCGCTGTGGTGCAACGGTGCAAACATAAAGCCGACGCCGATTTCATTGACACACTCGGCGACCTGCTGCGCTGTCAGTTCCAGGTTAACACCGGCAGTTTCCAGCACATCGGCGCTGCCGGATTTACTGCTGATGGAGCGGTTACCGTGCTTGGCCACCTTGCCCCCGGCTGCTGCCACCACGATGGCGCTGGCGGTTGAAATATTAAAACTGCCGGAGGCATCACCGCCGGTGCCACAGGTATCCACCAGGTGGTTTTTGTCCACCTCCACCCGGCTGGCCAGTTCGCGCATGACTTTTGCGGCGGCAGCAATTTCATCAATGGTTTCACCTTTCATGCGCAGGCCGATAAGAAAGCCACCCACCTGTGCCGGCGTGGCCTCGCCAGTCATTATCAGGCGCATGGTGGCATGCATTTCATCAGCACTCAGGTCACGTTTCTCGGTAACGGCTTTAATCGCCTGTTGCATAGTCATCACTGTATTCATGTTTATGTTTTCTTCTGGTGGCCAATTATCGCGGAATAAATTCTGCGCCTACCGGCAGATTATCAACCATTATTTTGATTTTAGAAAATTATTTAACAGATCATGGCCGTGTTCGGTCAGGATCGATTCGGGATGAAACTGCACGCCTTCAACATCCAGGGTTTTATGACGCACACCCATGATCTCGTCTATCTCACCGCTTTCGGTTTCCGTCCAGGCGGTAATTTCCAGGCAGTCCGGCAGTGATTCTTTTTCAATGACCAGTGAATGATAACGGGTTGCTGTATAGGGGTTGCTTAAGCCTTCAAACACGTGCGCACTCTTATGATAGATGCGTGAGGTTTTACCGTGCATGATCTCTTTGGCATGAACAATCTTTCCACCAAAAACCTGGCCGATACTCTGGTGCCCGAGACAGACCCCCAATACCGGAATTTTACCGGCAAAGGTTTTTATCGCCTGCATGGAAATACCCGCTTCGTCCGGGGTACAGGGGCCGGGAGAAATCATCAGTTTTTCCGGCGCCATGGCGGCGATTTCATCCACGGTAATTTCGTCATTACGAAACACTTTCACATCGGCACCCAGCTCGCCCAGGTACTGCACCAGGTTGTAGGTAAAGGAATCGTAATTGTCTATCATTAAAAGCATAAAACAAAGTTGTCAGTTGTATGTTGCAAGTGTGTATTTTTCATTTTTCGTTTTTCATTGCCGTGCCTCCCGGCGCAGCCCAGGGCGCCGCCAGCGGCTCGCCGACAAACACACCCTGCCCCGGCCAGGCCACACTTTTCCAGTAGGCCTGTATCAGTGATTCACCCTTAGTATAACGCTCTATTACAATACCCGGATTAGGAAACTTCTGGGTAAAGGCACAGGGTTCCACCACCGTACCGTAACTGGCGGTAGCACCGGCATCCAGCCAGCGCAGGATACTCATCTGCCGGCTGCCGGTCAATTGCCCGCCACTGGACGTCAGGTGGTCAGCTATTGCGCCGGGCAGATAGCGGTTGCTGTCAATCGCTTTCACTTTCGTTTTGCCGGTAAAATAAAACATCACATCGTTTCTGTTTTTTAATACATCGGCATCTACCTGCTCGATATTAATTTTGTCAGACAGCAACTCCTTGATAACCGGATAGCGCCAGGCACGGACATTTCTCGCCTTGTCACTGGTGTTCATCAAATAGGCAGTGGCCTCCGGCTGGCTTGCATCAGCGGCAACCCCACGGTCAATCATGGCATATACCTGCTGCAGCGAGCTGCCGGCCAGCATCATTGTCGGCCGGATATTCAACTCATCCTCTGGCTGCTCGCTGTCCGAATTATAATAGCGGCTTAAGCGCGTGGCCTTGCAACCACTGGCACAAAACTTTTTATCAAAGCCGAAGGCAAACGCCGAGGTCACTGACATGCAGCCAACCTTAAACGGTTGCGTCCATGCCAGCACATAATACTGCACTGCCTGCGGCGTCTGCTGTTTCACCTGCCGGTATACCCGCTTGAAAACCTTTTCACTCAGCGAGTTCTGCCCCGCCGGAAAACGCACTTCGATTAAATTCTGCTGCGGAATACCGCGTTTTTTCTGGTAATAAGCCGCAATTAACCGGCTGTCGGCATCATTGGTATTAATCACAATCGCAATCTGCGAGGCACTGACCCTGGCCGATGCCGGTGCCGCAAAAACAATGATCAGGCATACACAGGCGATAAAACGTTTCATTGCCGGTTTACTGCGAGCTGTCCAGTCCGGCTTCTGCCAGCGATACCGCACGGAATATTGCACGCGCCTTGTTCATGGTTTCCGCCCATTCATTTTCCGGCACCGAGTCATAAACAATACCGGCACCGGCCTGTATCGACAGGTGCTTATCCTTGATCACTGCAGTGCGAATCGCAATGGCCGTATCCATATTGCCGTTCCAGGAAAGATAACCCACCGCGCCGGAATAAATGCCGCGTTTGACCGGCTCCAGTTCATCGATAATTTCCATAGCGCGAATTTTCGGTGCGCCGCTGACGGTACCGGCCGGGAAGGTGGCGCGTAACACGTCCATGGCATTCAGGCCATCTTTCAGTTCACCGGTAACATTAGAGACGATGTGCATCACATGAGAGTAGCGCTCAACCACCATTTTATCAGTCAGTTTTACACTGGCCGTCTTGCTGACGCGACCGGCATCGTTACGACCCAGGTCAATCAGCATCAGATGTTCTGCCAGTTCCTTGGGATCGGCCAGCAGTTCTTTTTCCAGTGCCCGGTCAGCCTCTTCATTCTCGCCACGCGGGCGGGTACCGGCAATCGGCCGCACCGTTACCTGGTTGTCTTCCAGCCGTACCAGGATCTCCGGTGACGAACCCACGATATGGTGGTCACCCAGGTCAAGGTAGTACATATAGGGCGACGGGTTCAGGCTGCGCAGGGCGCGATACAGGTCCAGCGGCGGCGCATTAAAGGGAATGGTCAGGCGTTGTGACAGCACCACCTGCATGATGTCACCATCGATAATATACTGCCGTGCTCTTTCCACCGCGGCCTTGTAACCCTGCTCGGTGAAGCCGGAAACAAAGTCTTCCTCGTTGATGGTCTGCCTGTCATGCGACTGTTTTTCCGGCAGCGGGCTGCGCAGGGCATCACTGATCTGCTGCAAACGCGTTTCACCGTTCTGCAGGGCATCTGCTGCTGCCGTATCAACCTGCACGATAATAAACAGCTTGCCCGACAGGTTATCAAATACCACGACCTCTTCGGACACCATTAACAGGATATCGGGTGTCTGCAGCGGGTCCGGCTTGCTGTTTTTTGCCAACCGCTTTTCGATATAGGCAATGGTCTCGTAACCGAAATAACCAACCAGGCCACCGGTAAAACGCGGCAGATTGTCATCTTCGTAAACATTGAACTGCGCCTGGAAATCGTTGATCCATTGCAGCGGGTCATCCACCGTAGTTTGTTCTGTCAGCTGATCGTTGTCATACAGGCTGATTTCATGACCGGAAATTTTGATAATTTTCTGGCACGGCAGGCCGATAATGGAATAACGCCCCCATTTTTCACCGCCCTGTACCGATTCGAACAGGTAGCTGTAGGGCGCATTGGCCAGTTTCAGATAAGTGCTGAGCGGGGTATCAAGATCGGCAAGAACTTCCCGTACCAGTGGTACGCGGTTAAAACCCTGTTGTTTAAGTTTTGAAAATTCTTCGGGAGACATTATTTATTCCAGACATAATAAAGACGACACAAAATGATTAAAGCAAAGCCTTGCGCTTCACCATCGCCAGTGTTTATTCGCCTCGTTTTCTTGTCCGGAAAAATGATTCATGGCTGAATATTAGAGCATGTGGCTGAATTATTAAAGTTTTTCCTGATCCGTTGTTCCCCGGGCTATAAAACCGGATTATAAAATGAGTAACAACCGGCAGGCTCCTTATGAATTACCAGTCAATAATATCCTTTATTTCCGCCATCGAATCCACCACCGCATCCGGGTTGTAGTCACGGATATCCTCACCGTGATTGTAGCCATAGGACATGCAGACAATGGAGAAACCCGCTGCCCGGGCAGCTTTCACATCACTCATGGAATCACCCAGCATCATGGATGACTCCGGGGCAACGCCCAGCTTTTCGGCCGACTGTAGCAACGGCATCGGATCGGGCTTCTTGCGCTCTACCATGTCGCCGCATAACACGGTTTCAAAGTAATCACTGATGCCCAGATCCTCCAGGATCGGCAGGGTAAACTCACTGGCCTTGTTGGTCACACAACCGATTTTTACCCCGGTGGTTTTCAAAAACTCCAGCGCTTCGGGCACACCCTCATACAAACAACTGCGTTTCGAGGTATTTTCGGCGTATAAGGCACGGAAAATCGGCAGTGCCCGGTTGTACAGCGCCTCGTCCGGCTCACCGTCCAGTGCGTTGATCAGACCGCGTTTCACCAGGCGTTCAACGCCATTGCCAACCCAGTGGCGTACCGCGGCCTCACCGCGGGTGGGCATATCCAGCTGCTTGAGCATTTCATCAACACAAAAAGCCAGGTCGGGAACACTGTCGACCAGGGTGCCGTCAACATCGATCAGCACCATTTCGGGGCGTTTTAACATAGTCATTTTCTCACCTGAAAAGTATCAACCACATGAGACGCGGAGAAAAAAACCTTTTAGTCCGCAAATAACGCAAAAGACGCCAATAAAACAAACACAGAAAATATTTTGCGTTTTTTATTCGCGTCTTTTGCGTTATTTGCGGACCATTGTTTTTATGTTTTCTCTGTATCCCGGTGGTTAAGCGTATTAAGCCTTGGCCAGCTCGGCGCGCATGGCAGCAAGCACGGTATCGTAGTCATGTGCGTCGCTGTCGTTTTTGGCGCCAAAGATCGCGGAACCGGCAACAAAGGTGTCGGCACCGGCTTCAGCGATTTCACGGATGTTGTCGACTTTGACACCACCGTCAATTTCCAGGCGGATATCCAGGCCGGAATCATCGATTATTTTTCTTGCCTGACGCAGCTTGTCCAGTGTTGCCGGAATAAATGCCTGGCCGCCAAAACCGGGGTTAACCGACATCAGCAGAACCATGTCAACCTTGTCCAGTACGTAGTCCAGATAGCTCAGAGGGGTTGCCGGGTTAAATACCAGGCCGGACTTGCAGCCCTGCTCACGAATCAGCTGCAGGCTGCGGTCAATATGTTCGCTGGCTTCCGGGTGGAAGGTAATATAGGTGGCACCGGCCCTGGCAAAATCAGGGATAATGCGGTCAACCGGTTTTACCATCAGGTGCACATCAATATCCGCAGTTACACCGTGGTTGCGCAGTGCTTCACACACCAGAGGACCAATGGTCAGGTTAGGTACATAATGGTTATCCATTACATCAAAGTGCACAATATCGGCGCCGGATGCCAGTACGTTGTCCACTTCAGGACCCAGCATTGCAAAATCGGCGGATAGGATAGATGGCGCTATTTTAAAGTCTGCCATGATAAAACCTCTTGGTGTTATATCTGAAAGGTCGCGCATTTTACAGCATTGCCGCCAGCGACTCCACCAATGTTTACAGGCACGTCAGATTAAGCCTTTACAGGGCATATCCCCGCGATTATGATTCGTCTTCCATTTACATAACGAGTCTTTACCATGGCCTTTAGCATTGCTTTACATATTCTCAGCGCAGTCATCTGGGTTGGCGGCATGTTCTTCGCCCACCAATCACTGCGCCCTGCCGCGGTACAGGTTCTGCAGCCACCCTTGCGCCTTGAACTCTGGGTACAGGTATTCCGCCGATTTTTTGTCTGGGTGTGGCTGAGCATCTCCCTGATCCTGCTGAGCGGTTACTGGATGCTATTTAATTATTTTGGCGGTTTTGCCAACGCCGGCCTGCATATCCATATCATGCATGGCGCGGGGATTATCATGGTGCTGATTTACCTGCTGGTATTTTTTTCACCTTACCGGCGCCTGAAACAGGCGGTGATTATCCAGGATTACCCGCTGGCCGGGGCGCAACTTAACGTCATTCGCAAACTGGTGGGCATCAATACCGTGCTGGGTCTGCTGGTAATCAGCGTTGCCAGTGCCGGGCGTTACCTGTAAACACCTCATTTTTATATTTCACTGAAAATCACTAACATATAAGTGATATGGAATATTAGCGAGTTTTAAGGTAATATCTGCCGCAAATGAGATTACCTGATTCAAGTTTTTTATTAAGTAACTGATTTAAAAGAATATTTTTTATTGCCGGTGTTCAAATGTCTGTATATAACAGGCACTGGCAAGCAAAACAAACTTAGGAGATACCTATGAAACGTCAAATCTTAACTGTTTTATCTGCTTTAACTCTTGTTGCCAGTGCTAACGTTGCTGTTGCCGGTGATGCCGCTGCAGGTAAAGCCAAAGCTGCTACCTGTGCAGGTTGTCACGGTGCTGCCGGTGTAAGTGCTGCACCTAACTTCCCTAATCTGGCTGGCCAGAAAGAAGCTTATCTTGCTAAACAGCTGAAAGACTTCAAATCAGGCGCTCGTAAAGATCCAATGATGTCTGGTATGGCTGCACCTTTAAGCGATGCTGATATCGCTAACCTGGCTGCTTACTTCGCAGGCCTGAAATAAGCCGGTCCGAAACAGGCTAACCTGAAATAAAGCACTGATCGCTTTTTTCAGACAGTTGAAAAACACCAACGACTTTAAAATCGTTGGTGTTTTTTTATGCCTGCTGGTTTTTTCTGCTCCCCCGCTGCTCAACGCATCACCGGCTCGCAGCGACTACAACCCCTTTGCGACACGCGACCAGAATCCGTTTAACCTGATTCATGGCCAGCCATTGCCAGTCAATGGCCGTCTGATCGAGCCGTCGCAAAGCCAGTGGACCAGCAGCCTGGCCATTACCAACACGGTAAATATTGAATCCAGTGCCCGCGAGGATATTTACCTGGATTATGAAAGTTATCGTTTCAACCTGTCCTACCAGTACGGCCTGAACAAAAACTGGAACCTGCAGCTTGATTTACCACTGGTTTACCAGGGGGCAGGCGTGTTTGACTCACCAATTGATAACTGGCATCGTTTTTTCGGCCTGCCGCTCGGCCAGCGGCCACAGGTAGAGGACAATCAGTTGACTACAACTTATAGCAATCAGGCCGGCACCGCGGTTAATCTTGATGACCCCGGCGCCACCCTGGGCGACATCCAGCTCGCCGCCGCCCGCTCGCTGATCACCGACAACAGTACTGATCTAAGCCTGTGGGCCAGCCTGAAGCTGCCGACCGGTGATAAAAACAAACTAAGCGGTAACGGTGCAGTCGATGTTGCTGCCTGGCTGGCGCTAAACCAGAAGATCACCGACAACTGGTTAATCAATCTCAATAGTGGTGCGCTGGTTGCCGGCAAGGACGAATACCGGGGCATGCCATTATCCGACTACGTCCTGTATGGCCACATCATGCTCGGCTGGCTGGTCACGGACAATATCAACCTGAAACTGCAGCTACAGGGCCATACCAGTTACTATGAGCAAAGCCAGCTGAAAATACTGGGCGACACCTACCTGTTAATGTTCGGCGGCTCGGTCAATATCGGAGAATGTCAGCTGCTGGATATCGCCATGACGGAAGACATCAAGGTTGAGGCCTCACCGGATATCAGCCTGCTGATCAGCTGGCGTTATGCAGGGCAATGTTGATCTGCTCCTGTGCTTCCCTGAGCACACGGCTATCGGCACCGGCCCGATGGGCATTTTCACTCAGGTAGCGGCGCCATGCTTTGGCACCGCGACAGCCCTGGTATAAACCCAGGATATGCCGGGTGATGGCATGCAGGGGAACACCGGATGCCACTTCCCGATCGATAAAGTCACACATTATTTCAACGATTTCCTCGCGGGTTTTTATTTTTACCGCGCTATCTTTGTAAATCGCTTTATCCACCTGCGCCAGCATATAGGGGTTATGGTAGGCCTCACGCCCGATCATGACACCATCAACAAACGCCAGTTGCTGTTGCGCGGCCTCTATGGTTTTAATACCGCCGTTGATGACTATCGATAATGCCGGGCGCTCGGTTTTCAGGCGATGCACATAATCGTACTTTAATGGCGGTATCTCCCGGTTCTGTTTCGGGCTTAAACCTTTTAGCCAGGCCTTTCTGGCATGCACAATAAAAGTGTCACAACCGGCCGTCGCCACGGTATCAATAAAATGCTCGAATTCATGGTAGCTTTCCATATGGTCAATGCCGACACGGCATTTAACCGTTACCGGAATATCCACCTTTTGCTGCATGGCAGCAACACAGTCTGCCACTAGTTCGGGTTTTGCCATCAGGCAGGCGCCGAAACTGCCGTATTTGACCCGGTCACTGGGACAGCCGACGTTGATATTAACCTCATCAAAGCCTGCGTCTTCTGCCAGTGCAGCACAGGTCGCCAGGTCAGCCGGTTCACTGCCACCGAGCTGGATAGCCAGCGGATGCTCTGTCTGGTGAAAGGCAAAAAACCTTCCCCGGTCACCGTGCAATAACGCCCCGGTGGTGATCATTTCTGTATACAACAGGCTGTGTTTTGTTATCAGGCGTAAAAAATAGCGCGTGTGGCGATCGGTCCAGCCCATCATCGGCGCTATGGAAACAAGTCGGGAAATCATGGGCTTATTTTACTACAGGAAACCGTGCATAACCGAGGCAGAAACGATGAAATGTTTGTGCGCCGCTACCTGTGCACTACTTAAAGTTTCTGTTTAAGCTCAACCGATAACAGCATGGCGGCGCCGGAAGGATACCGGTTAACCGCTGCAGCAAAACTTCGAACCAGCTGCTCGGCCTGTGCTGCCCATGCTTTTTTCTGTGCCGGTCTGGCTGCCAGTGCGGACAGCATGCGGAGATTCGATAAGGCGATGGCATTGGCTGATGGCAGGGCATCATCATAAATGCTTTTAAAGCGAAACAGCAAACTGGCATCGTTTGCCGTTGATTCAAAATAGGCGCCACTGGATTTATCCAGAAACAGTTCATCCTGCCTTTTCTGCAGGCTTACCGCCCGCTGCAACCATTGCTCATCACCGTCATTGCGGTAAACCGCTAACAGGCCCGAAATCAGCCATACATAATCAGCCAGCACGCCTTCACTGTCTGCCTGCTTCTGGCGATAATGCCGCAACAGTTTATTACTGTCGCTGTCATACAGATTCTCCTCGATAAATTTAATACTGTTAATGGCTTCCCGCTGCCACTGTGCATTATTAAAAACCCGTGAGGCTTTTGCCAGCGCTGTTATCATCATGCCATTCCAGGCGGTGATCACCTTGTCATCAAGATGCGGCATGGGCCGTTGATGCCGTATTTTTTCCAGCTTCCCGCGAATAGAATCCAGCCATTCAATTTGCTGCGGCGACAGCGTCTCACCGCGGAATGCTTCGTCAACATACAGAACATTAAGGTTTTCAAATTCATTGCGCGGGTCGGAATAAATATTTCCCTGTTCCCGAACATGAAAATATTCCCTTGCAAAATCAAACTCGTCAGCCGACAGCCGTTTTTTTAATTCCGCTTCTGACCATAAATAATAAGCACCCTCACCATGCTCGCCCGGTTTATCAGTACGCTCGCTGTCGGCATCCAGGGCGGAATAAAAACCACCGCCGGCAGCACGCATATCCTGCAGGACAAAATCCAGGGTTTGCGCAACCACCTGTTTATATTTTTGCGATGGAGAAACCCGGTAAAAGTCACTATAGGCAATAACCATTAACGCCTGGGTATATAGCATTTTTTCAAAGTGAGGTACCTGCCAGCTGTCATCAACGGCGTAACGGTGAAAACCACCGCCAATGTGATCGAATATCCCGCCATCGGCCATGGCATCCAGCGTGGTGCGCATCATCTGCGCTGCTGATTTTTTATTATCCTGTTTCTGTGGGCGCAGCGATGACTGCAGGGACAGACCGTTAAGAAAAGAGAAAATACCAGGGCGGGGAAACTTTGGCGCCGCACTGAAACCGCCAAAACCGTCATCATAAATCGAAACGATCTCGCGCAATGCCTGTTCATTGATATCATCTGCCAGCGCAGCCTGTTGCCGGGTATCATCGGCATACGCCCTGATCTGTTGCGTTACCTGGATAGCATTTTCTTCAATAAGCTCAGGCTGTTTGGTCCACAGCTGGTGAACCTTGAGCAGAATATCTTCCAGCCCCGGGCCTTTATCGGTGGTAAATGGCGGGTAGTAGGTGGCGGCATGAAACGGGCGCAGCCTGTGATCCAGAAAAACAGTCATCGGCCAGCCACCGTGACCGTTAATCAACTGTGTCGCTGCCATGTATACCGAATCAATATCCGGGCGTTCTTCGCGGTCTACTTTTATACAGATAAAATATTTGTTTAACAGCGCCGCAATTTTCTCATTCTCAAATGATTCCCTTGCCATTACATGGCACCAGTGGCAGGTCGAATAACCGATAGACAGAAAGATCGGTTTGTTCTGCTTTCTTGCCTGCGCAAAAGCCTCTTCGCCCCACGGGTACCAGTCAACCGGGTTATAGGCATGCTGCAACAGGTAGGGACTGGATGAATTGATCAGGCGGTTGGCTTTTCTAGCCCCGGTTCCTGTATGCGTTTTATCCGCTTGCTGAGCAGCATTGACCGCAGGCTGAGAGGCACGCTCGCCAGCCTGCACAGAAAACGACACCAGCAAAACCAGAAGATATAATTTAAAGCGTTTCATAATTAGAACCTGTAGGCCAGTTGCAGACCATCCCTGATGGCGCTTTCCGCATCCAGCTCCGAGGCCTTTCTGGCGCCGCCAATGATGTGTACCGGCTGGCCGACTGCTTTTAGCTGCTGATACAGTTCTGTTTCTGACCGCTGCCCGGCGCAGATAATTATATGGTCGACCGCGAGTGTTGTTTTTTTGCCCTGGTGCATAATGTGCAAACCATAATCATCGATTTTTTCATAGCTGACCCCGGACAGCATGTTGACACCTGCCCGCCTCAGGCTGAGACGTCTTATCCAGCCCGTGGTTCGTGCAAGATTCTTCCCGGGTTTTTCATCCTTGCGTTGCAGCAGGTAGACCGTACGGCCGGTTTCAAGGTTCACTTTCTCCGTCAGCAGCCCCCCTCTGTTTCTATACTGCCGGTCTATGCCCCATTGCCGATACCAGTCCATATCAGCCTCATCTTTTGCCACCAGCATTTCCGCCACATCAAATCCGATGCCGCCGGCACCGACAATCGCCACCCGGTCCTTAAGGGTATCTCTGTTTTGTATGGCGGTTTCATAATCCATTACTGAAAAATGATCAATACCCTCGATTGCCGGTATTTTCGGCCTGACGCCGGTAGCGAACACGATGGCATCGGCATAACTCTCTCTTAAGTCTTCGAAACTGACCTTGTGGTTGCGATGCACTTCAACCTTTAATAAGGAAAGCTGTGCATCAAAAAACTTAACCGTCTGCTGGTAGCCCTGCTTGCCGGGAATTTTACTGGCCAGATTAAACTGGCCACCCGGGCTGGCAGCATCGTAGGCAATAACATGATGGCCGCGCAGTGCTGCATAGTAAGCGCAGGACAGGCCGGCAACGCCCAGACCGACCACGATAATCGTTTTTGCATGTTTTGCTTTCAGCAGCGGGTATTCGGTTTCATAGGCGGCCCGCGGATTCACCATGCAGGTGGCCCGTTGACTTTTAAAAATCCGGTCCAGGCAGCCCTGGTTACAGGCAATGCAGCGGTTAATCAGATGCGACTGGTTATTCATTGCCTTTAACACAAACTCGCTGTCTGCCAGAAACTGCCGGGCCATGGAAACCAGGTCGGCATCACCGTCCTGCAGACATTTTTCTGCAATCTCGGGCGTATTAATGCGGTTGGAGGTAATAACCGGAACTGAAACGCACTGTTTTAATTTTTTACTGACCCAGCTGAAAGCGGCTTCCGGCACACTGGAGGCGATGGTTGGAATACGGACTTCGTGCCAGCCGATACCGGTATTGATGATTGTGGCGCCGGCTTTTTCAATTTCCCGTGCATGCTGCTGCACTTCCTGCCAGCTGCTACCGTCCTGGTGCAGGTCCAGCATCGACAGGCGGTAGATAATAATAAAATTCTCACCCACTGCACGCCGTACCGCACGCACAATTTCAAGGGAAAACCGGATCCTGTTGGCAAATGAACCGCCCCACTCATCCTGTCGCTGGTTAGTATTGCGGCAGACAAACTGGTTGATCAAATAGCCCTCCGAGCCCATAATTTCCACACCATCATAAGCCGCCTTCTGGGCCAGCTTTGCCGTGTTGGCGTATGCCCTGATTAACTTTTTAATCTGCTGCCCGCTAAGCGCTTTTGGCGTATACGGTGAAATCGGTGATTTGATTGCTGAAGGCGCAACGGCAAAAGGGTGGTAGGCATAACGCCCGGCATGCAGTATCTGCAGGCAGATTTTTGCTTCTTCCGCC
>JAJRTD010000198.1 GCA_024278435.1 Gammaproteobacteria bacterium
CATTTCCGACACATTTAAGCGCCTCAACAAAAACATGCATGGCGATGATCCCGGCTGGTACCGTCTGCCCGATGAACGCAACCTGGCGGCGCAGTATCTGCTGCTTTATGAAATGTCCCTGCCTTACGGCCTGGACCTTAATAACCAGATTGATATCGACAAGTCATCGACCAAGATTGCGGTCACCCTGAAGACCCTGACCTCCAATGAAGTCATCGCCTTTGATGAAAAGGCAAAACAGTGGCTGCATGAAAACATTCCCGAGGTTAAGCCCTATAGCAGCGGGCCCACCATCATGTTTGCCCACCTTGGCAAACGTAACATCACCAGCATGCTGACCGGCACCAGTATTGCCCTGGTGTTTATCTCCGCGGTACTGATCCTGTTCCTGGGCTCACTTAAATACGGCTTTATCAGCCTGCTGCCCAACCTGACACCGGCACTGGCCGCTTTCGGCCTGTGGGGCATTACGGTTGGCCAGGTTGGCATCGGGCTTTCCATTGTAACCGGCATGACGCTGGGTATTGTAGTGGATGACACTGTGCACTTTCTCAGCAAATACCTGCGTGCCCGGCGCGAAAAAGGCCTCAGTGCTGAAGACGCGGTACGTTATGCCTTTAACAGTGTGGGGGTTGCCCTGCTGGTCACATCGGTTGTTTTAATCGCCGGTTTTATGATCATGGCACAGTCACACTTCTATCTTAATTCCAGCATGGGTTTATTAACCAGTATCGTTATTTTCCTGGCACTGATTATTGACCTGACATTCCTGCCGCCATTACTGATGAAATTTGCCGGCAAGACCAAAGGAGAGAAATAATGTTCTTCAGAAATACAGTAAACAACCCCCTGATCACGCTTATCCTGTTGCTGTCGACACAGGTATTCAGTACCGCCTATGCAGGGGATACTGATGCCAAAAATATCGAACGCGGCCTTGCCATTGCAGTCGAGGCTGACAAAAGGGATACCGGCTTTACCGACTTTACGGCCAACATGGTAATGGAACTGCGCAACAGGCAGGGCGATATCAGCACCCGCACTATTCGCCTGAAAACCCTGGAAGTGATCGGCGATGGCGACAAGTCGATGTCGATCTTTGACGCGCCGGCCGATGTAAAAGGCACCGCCTTCCTTACCTATTCACACGCGATCAAGCCGGACGAACAATGGTTATACCTGCCGGCTCTAAAACGCGTCAAACGCATTAATTCCAAAAACAAGTCCGGTCCTTTTATGGGCAGTGAATTCGCCTATGAAGACCTGGCATCACAGGAAGTTGAAAAATACACGTATAAATACCTGCGTGATGAAACCATCAAGACCGCCGAGTTTCCTGACGGGGTCGACTGCTTTGTCATTGAACGCTACCCGGCTTACGAATACTCCGGTTACACCCGGCAGCTGGCATGGGTCAACAAGGATCGTTATGTCGCCGAAAAAATCGAGTTTTACGACCGCAAGAACTCGTTGCTGAAAACGCTGACCAACAGCGGCTATAAACAGTACCTTGGCCAATACTGGCGGCCGGCTGAAATGCTGATGGAAAACCACCAGACCGGCAAGAGCACTTTGTTATCCTGGGAAAACTACAAGTTCAAAACCGGTTTGACCGACAGGGATTTCAGCAGGAACAGCCTTAAACGAGCTCGTTAATCTCGTAATGAAAAGTGAAAAATGAAAAATGAAAAATAGTTTTTATTGCCTTGCGGCAATAAGTTTTGTCACTTTCAGTGTGAATGCTTTTGGGGCTGAGTTTTCGGGTTATATTGGTGCCCAGACGCGTAATTTTTTTAATCCGCCTTCGGCACCGGAGCAACACAGTAACTACCTGTCGGCAGTTGCTGAACCTGAGTTCTACCAGGAATGGGACAATGGTGACCAGAACGTTGAAATAAAACTGTTCTACCGTGCCGACCAGTATGATGAGCAGCGCACCCATGGTGATATACGGGAACTTTCGTGGACCAGTGTCTTTGAAGACTGGGAACTGCGGCTAGGAATCAGCAAGGTGTTCTGGGGAGTTGCAGAAACCCAGCACCTGGTCGATATCGTCAATCAGACCGACCTGGTTGAAAACGTTGACGCCGAGGACAAGCTGGGCCAGCAGATGATTCGTGCCAGCACCGAGCAGGACTGGGGCACGATTGACCTGTTTGTTCTGCCCGGCTTTCGTGAACGCACCTTTGCCGGCATTGAAGGCCGCCCGCGCACCGAGGCCATTGTCGATACGTCACGTAACGCCATCTATGATTCAAGCAATGGTAAAAACCATATTGACCTGGCAGCACGCTATTCACACTATATCGGCGAATGGGAGTTCGGCCTGTCCCTGTTCAGCGGTACCGGTCGCGAGCCGACGGACTACTCGTTTGTCACCCTGAGTTCGTCAGGGCAGCCGATTGTGGTTCCGGTTTATTCCCTGATCACCCAGCTGGGTTTTGACGGTCAGGCCTTTTTCGGTGACTGGACCTGGAAACTGGAGGCCGCCAATATCGAGGTACGTAGCGGTGCTAAAAAAGGCATTAACAGCTTTAAAACCGTTGGCGGTTTCGAGTATACCTGGGTAGGCATTGCTGACAGCGGCATGGATCTGGGCTTTGTGGTGGAATACCACTACAGTGACCAGCGCATTATCGAAACCATCTTTGATAACGACCTGGCCACCGGGCTGCGTTTTGTTTTCAATGACGCCCAGTCCAGCGAGATACTGGCCGGTATGTTTACCGACGCCAACACCCAGGCCATTGCCAGCTTTATCGAAGCTTCTCGCCGCCTGGGTGACAGCTGGACCATGGAATTCCAGGTTCGCACCTTTCACGGTGCCAAAGAAAACCGGCCACTCTACAGTTTCAGGTTTGATGACTTCGCCCAGTTTGACCTGAATTATCATTTCTAGGGAACCTATGAACAAGTGTCATTCAGAGCGCAGCAAAGAATCTAAGGAACCTCTGAACAAGTTATAGTATGTCTCTGCGTGGCTTGAAGCATTCAGATACAAGGCGTCGCCTCGCAGTGAATGGCAGGCCCTTTGAATGGCAGCCCCTTTGCAAGAGGCGCAACGCAGTATGATGAGTGCTTCAAGATGCGCCTTGATTGTCGCTTCGCCTGAAAGCCAGAGGCATACTATAACTTGTTCAGAGGTTCCCTAATACTCCGTAAGCAATTGATTGCACAGTGGCATAAGATCCTTCGGCTGCGCTCAGGATGACAATTAAGTACTTGTTCAGAGGTTCCCTAGCCCGCAGAAGCATAGCCGTTGCTATGGTTCAAGAGGGATCGGCCTGGATGCGCAGCCAGGTTTTTTGCAAAAGGGCGCAGGCACAAGCTGTGCTTTTGCAAGACATTCAAAAATCTGCCCAGGCATTTGTTTTTCATCATGGATTTATGGGATAGTGACGGTCTTCATGCAATATGCGGGCTAAGGCCAGATACCGCGCAATAATGTAGCATCCGCAACCCGCTTGATTGCCAGCATCAATGCCACTGTGCGAAAGTCATGAACGCAACCGGCAGATTCCGCGCCGTTACTTTCTGACAGCTCTCTTTCTTCACCCAGTATGCAGTCCTGCCAGAGTTCAAATACCGCATCAACGGCGGTGACCATTCGGTGTTTCAGCTTTTGATTGACCGTCTCCAGCTCCCATTGCTCATTGACATTGTTCTGCACCCATTCAAAATAACTGACTGTGACACCACCGGCATTTGCCAGGATATCCGGAATCACATAAATACCACGCTGCAGCAGAATTTCATCCGCCTCCGGCGTGGTCGGATTATTGGCCGCTTCGACAACAAGTTTTGCCTTGATGCTGGTCGCGTTACTGCGGTTGATCTGGTAGGCCGTTGCTGCCGGAACCAGGATATCGCAGTCCACTTCAAGTAACTCTTCATTACTGAGTGTCAGCGTATCCGGCAGGCCGACAACAGAACCGTGCTCTTTCTTAAATGCCGCTACCGTCTGCGGATCCAGTCCCTGTTCGGAATAGATACCGCCCCTGCTGTCGCTGATGGCCACGATAGTTGCCCCCTGGCGGCAGAACTCGTCTGCCAGTACCGCACCAACATTGCCAAAGCCCTGGATGGCCACACGTGCTCCGGCAATCTCCTGTTGCTCGGGAATCAGAGCCTTTGATAAAAATCGCTGGGTGGCATACATACAGCCTTTGCCGGTTGCCTCACGGCGCCCCAGTGAACCGCCAAGATTGACCGGCTTGCCGGTAACAACCGGGCGGTTGTTTTTGCCGGTGTTTAATAAATCATAGGTATCAAAGATCCACGCCATGGTCTGTTCATTGGTGTACATGTCAGGCGCCGGAATATCGGTAGCAGGACCGATAATATCAAACAGTTCGGTGGTAAAGCGGCGGGTAATATGCCTGAGCTCATTCAGACTCAGCTCCCTGGAGTCACAAACCACGCCGCCCTTGGCACCGCCGAAAGGAATATTTACCAGGGCGCATTTCCAGGTCATCAGCTTGGCCATTGAAGTCACTTCTTCCACAGTCAAATCGGGATGGTATCGTATGCCGCCCTTGCTCGGTCCGAACACACGGTTATGGATCACCCGGAAACAGTGGATGGTGCGCACTGAACCATCATCCAGCTCAACAGGAAAGTTGATAATGTGAATTCGGTTGGGGCGTTTGAGAAAATCAATCAGCCCCGTTTTCAAATCAGCTACCCGCGAAGCCGCCTTGTCAAACTGCTGTTCACTGATTACAACCGGATCAAGAATTTCTTCTTCCATTTCTTATGCCTTCAATCGTCAGATAGTTGTTGTGTGCTGTCAGCTAGATCATGCTACATATACAGGCAATACTCAACGCAAACATCAGCCAGGCTGCTGACATGAAACACAGAGATAAGCCATGCGGCCACAGAGTTTTTGTTTTCTGATTTTATCAGAACAACGATAACAGGCCTGCCCTTCCCGGCGGTACACATGAAACCGGTAACCCTCGAAACCCGCACCCTGCTGTTCCAGTTGTGCAGCACGTGACAGCTTATTGGTAATACC
>JAJRTD010000199.1 GCA_024278435.1 Gammaproteobacteria bacterium
TACCCGCAAGCTGTTTGATCTGCGCAAGCGCATGGGCATGTTGTTTCAAAGTGGTGCATTGCTGACCGATTTAACGGTATTCGAGAACGTGGCCTACCCGCTGCGTGAACACACCCGGCTCAATGCGTCCCTGCTACGCCATCTGGTTTTACTGAAATTGAATGCGGTGGGTCTGCGTGGCGCCGCTGAACTGATGCCTTCGGAGCTTTCCGGCGGCATGGCGAGGCGGGTGGCCCTGGCCCGTGCCATGGCGCTGGACCCGATGATGATTATGTATGACGAACCGTTTACCGGGCAGGATCCTATTTCCATGGGAGTTCTGGTTTCACTGATCCGTGAACTGAATACGGCCCTGTCCATCTGCAGTATTGTGGTCTCCCATGATGTGCCGGAAACACTGTCCATTGCCGACCAGGCGCACCTTATTTCGGATGGCCGGCTGATTGAAAGCGGTACCCCCGACAGCCTGAGAAACAGCGAATCGGCGTGGACCCACCAGTTTGTCTATGGTGAGGCAGACGGCCCGGTACCGTTTCATTACCCGGCAAAACCCCTGCTTGAAGATCTGTACCGGGAAGGGCTCTAGTTTTGTTTAACACCTTGCTTGACCGCATTCAGCGCCTGGGCGCTGCGACCCTTGCCATTTTTCAGCGCCTGGGCCGGGCCGCGGTATTTTTAATGGTGGTGACCGGCAGTTGTGCCGGCCTGCTACGGCGCCCGGGACTGCTGATCAAACAGCTGTATGCCGTGGGTGTACAGACCCTGATTATTATTGTTGTTGCCGGCCTGTTTGTCGGTATGGTGATGTCGCTGCAGTCGTATTATGCGCTGGTTGATTTTGGCGCGGAAGATTCGGTGGGTGTCATGGTGGCCCTGTCATTAATGCGTGAACTGGGCCCGGTTATTACCGCGCTGTTGTTTGCCGGTCGGGCCGGTTCGGCACTAACCGCGGAAATCGGCCTGATGAAGGCTACCGAGCAGTTATCCGGCATGGAAATGATGGCCGTTAACCCCATGCAGCGGGTGATGGCGCCGCGTTTTCTGGCCGGTGTTATCTCCATGCCCCTGCTGGCCACCATATTCAGTGCCGTGGGTGTTATAGGTGCCTACCTGGTTGCTGTACAATTGCTGGGTCTTGACTCCGGGGCCTTCTGGTCACAGCCACAGAACAAGGTAGACTTATACCTGGATTTGTATAACGGTATTATCAAGAGCGTGGTATTTGGCGTGGTCGCTACCTGGATTGCGGTGTTTGAAGGTTATGACTGTGTACCGACATCGGAGGGCCTGGGGCAGGCAACCACGCGTACCGTGGTTTACAGCTCACTGGCAATACTGTTTCTGGATTTTATATTAACCGCACTGATGTTTACCAAGTAAAGCGTCCCGCTATAAACAGCGGGTTGTACCAAGATGAGGACAATAAATGACATCACGTAAAATAGAGATTCTGGTCGGGCTGTTTGTGGCCGGAGCTATCGCTGCTTTTTTTATGCTGGCAATGAGCGTCAGCAATATGAGTTCTTACAGCGGTGGTGAGAGTTATGAGTTAAAAGCACGATTTGATAATATTGGTGGCCTGAAAGTCCGTTCGCCGGTGGCGGCAGGTGGCGTTACCATTGGGCGGGTAAAGGATATCCAGTACAATACAGAGACTTATGAAGCGGAAGTGCTGATGTCCATTGATCAGCGATACGATAAATTCCCGGTTGATACGGCTGCCAGCATCTTTACTTCGGGTTTGCTCGGTGAGCAGTTTATCGGTTTTGAACCGGGTGCCGAAGAAGAGTACCTGAAAGACGGTGATGTTATTGACCTGACCCAGTCAGCGCTGGTGCTGGAACAGATTATCGGTCAGTTTCTGTACAGTCAGGGTAGTGACAGCGAGTAATAAACAGGATAGAACTAATGAAAACACTGAAATCGATTTTTACAATACTGGGACTTGGGCTGTTCCTGTTTGCGCCCGGTGTGCAGGCGGATATCGAGTCACCGGTGGCATTGCTGGAAAGAACCTCGGAGCAGGTGCTGAAAATACTACGCGAAGAACATGAAACGCTGGTAAATGACCCGGAGCGGGTTTATCAGATTGTTGACCAGTATATTCTGCCGCACCTCGATGAAGTGACAATGGCCAAACTGGCGCTGGGCAAGAACTGGAGAAAAGCCAGCCGGGAACAGAAACTGGCTTTTATTGAAGAATTCAAGCATTTGCTGATAAAGACCTACAGCAAATCATTAACCGAGTTCAGAGACCAGAAAATCCGTTACTTCCCGGTAAAACTGGCGCCGGATACCAGAAAAACATCGGTCAAGGCCGAAGTTATACAGCCCGGTGGTCCGTCCATTCCCCTGGCTTACCGCATGCGGGTAAAGAACAATGCCTGGAAGGTCTATGATATCAAGGTTGACGGCGTCAGCCTGGTGACCAGTTACCGTGGCACCTTTACCCAGGAAGTGCGTAAAAGCGGTATTGATGGACTGTTGAAATACCTGCGCGATAAAAACCATGAACTGGACAGTGGCAAGGTGGGTTCACAGCTGCTTACGCCGTTTGAAAATAACTATTCAGGTTTGTCCGGTGCGCACAGAGCAGGCTGAAATAACCCGGCAGAACCCGCAGCAATACAGCATCTCCGGTACGGTTGATTTTGCAACGGTGCCGGCTTTGCTGCGGACGTCCTCTACCTTTATAAAAAATATCGAAGCCGGGGATGCACGGCAGATGACAGTGGATATGTCACAGGTAACATCCTGCAACAGCGCGGCACTGGCGCTGATGCTGGAAATGGCAAAACAGACGCATTTAAACAATATAACATTACACTTTGAACACCTGCCGCAAACACTGCTGACCATCGCAAAAGCCTATGGTGTGGAAAACGAGATTAGAGATATCTGTCAATGAACAAATTAATGATCAACGGTGGTGAAATGCTGGAAGGTGAAATCCGGATTTCAGGCGCTAAAAATGCAGTACTGCCGATACTGGCAGCCACACTGCTGGCTGATGGCCCGGCAACCATCGAAAATGTACCGCATTTGCACGATGTGACCACCACCGTTGAGCTGCTTGGCTGCATGGGCGTGATGGTTTCGATTGATGAGAAACTGAGCGTCGAGGTGGATTGCTCCACCATCGAAAACTACACTGCCCCCTATCACCTGGTGAAGACCATGCGTTCCTCCATCCTGGTGCTGGGGCCGCTGCTGGCTCGCTTCGGGGTAGCCGAAGTGTCCCTGCCCGGTGGTTGTGCCATCGGCTCGCGTCCGGTGGATCTGCATATCAAGGGCCTGCAGGACATGGGGGCGGAAATCGATGTCAGCAACGGTTATATTCATGCCAAAGCCGAGCGCCTGAAAGGTGCCCGGCTGGTGATGGATATCGTTACCGTTACCGGTACCGAGAACCTGATGATGGCGGCGGCGCTGGCTGACGGCACCACGGTGATTGAAAATGCAGCGCGCGAACCGGAAGTGATCGACCTGGCAAACTTCATCAATGCCATGGGCGGCAAGGTCTCCGGCGCCGGCTCAGACACCATTACCATTGAAGGCGTGGAAAAACTGCACGGTACCCGCTACCGTGTGCTGCCTGACCGTATTGAAACCGGTACCTTCCTGGTAGCTGCAGCCATTACCGGTGGCAGCATTAAAACCAAGGATACCGACCCGACTCTGCTGGACGCCGTTATCGACAAGCTGCGTGAAGCCGGCGCCGAGGTCGAAGTGGGCGATGACTGGATTTCACTGGACATGCATGGCAAGCGCCCGAAAGCGGTCAGCATCCGTACTGCGCCATACCCGGCGTTTCCTACCGACATGCAGGCCCAGTTTGCGGCATTGAATACCATCGCTGAAGGCACCTCTACCGTGGTTGAAACCGTCTTTGAAAACCGCTTTATGCACGTGCAGGAACTAAAGCGCATGGGGGCGGATATCGAGATTGAAGGCAATACCGCCATTATCCGCGGCGTCGAAGCCCTGACCTCGGCACCGGTAATGGCAACCGACCTGCGTGCCTCCGCCAGCCTGATCATCGCCGGCCTGGTCGCCAGCGGTGAAACCGAGGTACAGCGTATTTACCATATCGATCGCGGCTACGAGAATATTGAGGAGAAACTGGCATTACTTGGTGCCAGGATTCGACGCACACACGACTAGCGCCCGTGAGGGCGCAATGAA
>JAJRTD010000200.1 GCA_024278435.1 Gammaproteobacteria bacterium
AGGCATGCCGTGGTCGATCGCGGCTTTTATCGCCTGACGCAGGCCGTGATTGGCCTCCAGTTCATGCATATGGGTTTCGGGGAAACCGCCGCCGATAAACAGGGCGTCGATTCCAGCTAAGGTGGTTTCATGGCAGGGATCGATTTCTATCAACTCGGCACCGGCATCCTGCAGCGCCTGCAGGTCATCCGGGTAATAAAAGCCGAAGGCTGAGCAGCGGATCAGCCCCAGCCGGATGTCTTTTTCGCTGTGTCTGTCCAGCTGAATCTCAGGAACGGCTGTGGGGGCGGGCAGCGCCGGCGTGTTGCGGGCGATCTGCTGTACCGCATCCAGGTTGACCTGTTCGCTGACCGCATCGCCGAGCAGGCTGATTTTTTCAGCACAGAAAGGGTCTTCGTGGCCGGGTACCAGGCCCAGGTGGCGCTCGTCGATATCAAAGCGTTTATCGTTATGAATGGCACCAACAACCTCGGCGTCGGTGTAATGCTCAATCACTGCACGCAGCTTGCTTTCATGGCGTGAACCGCCGAGGCGGTTGAGAATAATGCCTTTAATTTCCACGTTTTTATCAAACGCCTGGTAGCCCAGGATCAGCGGGGCAATGCCGCGGGTCATACCGCGGGCATTTAATACCAGTATTACCGGTGTTTTGCTCAGGGTTGCCAGCGCCGCATTGCTGTTACTGCCGTCAAGATCCAGGCCGTCATAGAGGCCCTTGTTGCCTTCGATCAGGGTGATGTCGGCATCGTCGGCTTTCTCGTGCATCAGCGCAAGTATCTCATCGCGCTCCATGGTATAAAAATCGAGGTTGTAGCAGTTGCGCCCGGTGGCCTGGGACAGCCAGTAGGGGTCAATATAGTCCGGGCCTTTTTTAAAACTCTGGACGACCAGGCCGCGCTGTTTTAATGCCGCGCACAGACCGATACTGACGGTGGTTTTGCCTGAAGACTTGTGAGCGGCGGAAATGAAGATTCTTGACATGGTGAGCAGGGTAGCCGCTCAAATGAAAAATGAAAAGTGAAAAATGAAAAATATAAAGATGAAAAGCGAAAAAAATGAAAAGCCGGATATTGAAGCGATGAGGTTTATGTTACTGCATGCTCCGTTTAGCTCCTCATTTTTCACTTTTCACTTTACATTTTTCATTGCCAAAGCGAAGCGTTATTTGGCTGCATGTGGATCTACTACAGCATCAGCCAGTGAAGCCGGCAGGAAGCGCAGAACTTTAAGGGCAAAGACCACGATCAGGATAGCCATGGCCATACCGCTAATGCCCAGCAGGAATTCAGGCAGGCTGGGTGAGTAGCTGTTTACCATGCCGTCATAGAATGAACTGCTGACTTCGTAACCGGGGAACAGTTCCATCGGGTAGGCCTGGCCGGCGATCAGGATGGTATAGACCTTGGCCATGCCGCCGAGGATGATCATCAGGCAGATAAAGCCGAGGCTGGTACGGTTGTCTTTCAGGCCGGGTGCATAAATCATCGCCAGTGGAATCAGGCCACCGATCAGGACTTCACCGATCCAGAAAACGTTGGTATAGATGCCGCCATCAAGCAGCATGAATCTTTCAAAACCGTGGTGCTGTGTGGCGTACAGGTTTGTCAGGTGATAGACCACTGTAAAGTAAAGTACGGCGGCAACAAAGACACCCAGCAGGTTCCTCAGGCGACGCAGCACGGCATCACCCAGTTCCATACCGGTCCACTTGTAGCTGGCCATTAATACCAGCAGGAAGATGGCCAGGCCGAAGGCGAATGACATGATAACGAACATCGGTGCCATGATGGCTGCGTCATAGGCAGAACGGGCGACCAGGAAACCGAAGATGGAGCCGGTACCGGTAGTCAGTATCAGGCGCCAGATAAATGCGGAGAAACCGGCATATTTTTTAAACTTGTAGACATTGTGATCCATCATGGTCCACAGGTAGACACCGACGAATGCAAAGAAGCCGGTATACAGGATGATGTTCCAGGCAAAAATCGATTTGAAATTATAGTAGGTCATGGCGATGATCAGGCGGTCGGGGCGGCCCAGATCAAGCAGTAAAACCACCAGGCCACCGGCCAGCAGGGCTACAGCCAGCAAGGCAGACAGGCGCGCCATGGGCTCGTATATCTTCTTGGAGAAGACCGATGCAATGGAAGCCACGTTGAGGGCGCCGGAGGCGGCGACAATAAGAAAAATAGCAAATACATGTGGCAGGCCCCAGACGATCTGGTTGGTCATACCGGTTACATGGTGACCATGATGTTCCATGTAATAAGCAGACAGCAGGCCGATAAGCACCATAAGACCCAGACTACCCAGCAGTGCAAAGTAAGCGGGGCTTTTGCCTTCTACAGAAGTGTATTCTATTTTACTCATTATAATTCTCTTCTTACAGTTTGTGCCGTTGTGACACTTACCCCTACGGGGTTACATGATAAAACGTTACTGCGATTATTCATTCAAGCCCTGATAACGTACGCCGGTGTTCAACGCCAGATCAGAACGAAGTTGTTTACCACCGCGTTTTCTCAGTTCAACAGAAATCGGGCTGTCCGGATCTTTCAGGTCACCGAAGATCATGGCATTGTGGTTTTCAGCGGTGCAGGCTTCGACACAGGCTGGCAGGCCGCCATTATCCACACGGGTAACACACATGGTGCAGGCTTCTACGGTACCTTTACCACGCGGCGCAGATAATTTCTGGTTTTTGATGTCTTCATGGACAAAAGAACGGGCCTTGTACGGACAGGCCATCATGCAGTAACGGCAACCGATACAGATATGCTTGTCAACCAGAGCAATACCATCGGCGCGGACAAATGAGGCACCGGTAGGGCAGACATCAGCACAGGGTGCGGTTTCACAATGCTGGCACATCAATGGCAACGAGGTTTCGTGACCGGTTGATTTGCTTTTCAGTGTCACCTTGCGGATGTACTGGGTATCTTGTGGGCCGGTTTTGCCCTCAAGGCCATTTTCCTGGTTACAGGCATCAACACAGTCAGTACAGCCGGTGGCGCATTTGTTGGTATCAATCAACATGCCCCAGCGGTTCTTATTGCTGACGTCCTGGTCTAATGGCCGGGTTGAGCGTGATGTATTCAGATCTGGTTCAACAATATCAATTTCAACGATTTCGACTTCCAGTTCTGCGGCGGCGGCCTTATGTAAAAACACGCCGGGGGCTACAGTGAGAGTGCCAACCGCAGCAGCTTTTGATATAAAGTTTCGCCTTGAGCCATTCATTGATGTGGTCACAGGTTTTTTCATTACTGGTTAGCCTCTTTATCAGACACTTCGCTGGCAGCAAGAGTTTGTTGTAACTGTTGTTTCAGGGATGAACTATGGGTATTGCGCTTGATGTATTTCTGCGGGCGGTCTGCATGACACTGGAAGCAGTCAATCTGCACGGCAGCATACTGATGACAGGCATTACAGAAGTGTTCCTTGCTCTCAATGCCGGCAATTTCGCCTTTTTCATTGGGCTCTACATGGCAGTCGATACAACTGGACAGACCTTCCGCTTCGCCACGGATACCTTCATGCATGGTTTCGTCACGCTCATGAAGGATATACTTCATGTGATTTCTGCGCATCTCGTCTTCGGGCTGAATGCATTTCAGGCTTTCATCCGAAGGTTCATGAACCGTAGGGAAAGGTGTTTCTGCCATTGCCGGTGTCGACAGCAGCATTAACCCAAACAATACATATATTAAGCGTAAAAATCTTGTCATCAGATTACCTGTTTTTAGATGCCCTATAGTTAGCGGTTATTATCCTGTCCACAGCAGCGGAGCGTTTAGCACCGGGAATTGCTTCCCGGAACCCCGTTGTTGCGGATTAACCGTTTATTAGCCGTCACCCAGAGCCATGTCGATGTAGCCGGTAGGGCATACGTCAGAACAAATGTGACAACCGATACACTTGCTGTAGTCAGTGTCTACGTAACGACCTAATGTCTGGTGGTCTTTCTTAACCCGGAAAACCGCATCTTGTGGGCAGTAGATAACACAGTTATCACATTCGAAACACATACCGCAGCTCATGCAGCGGTTGGCTTCAGCAACAGCCTGTTCTTCTTCAAAACTGGTCTGACGCTCTGCAAAGTGCCCCAGCACTTCATCGGAAGACGGTACATCTGTGTCGCGCAGGTTACGTGGTGTATATTCAAAGTGACCAAGGAACATGTGATCGGTAGAGATAATTTCCTGTGATGAACGGTCTTCATAGTTATGAATAGCGTAATCGGCCTGGAAAGTACCACGCTGTCCGTCATCCTGGTATTTGTCGGCGCTGTATGACTCGGGAGCCAGGCCGGTTTCTTCCAGTTTCTTCTGCAGGTTGAAATGGTGTACGTCAACTTTAGGACGTTTTTTCAGCTCAATGTGCTGGAAGTGTTTTTCAATGGTTTCAGAGACAATATATGCCTGGCCAATCGCTGTGGTTAACAGGTGAGGGCGGACAATATCGCCACATACAAAGTGATTTTCCTTGCCCGGTACACGGTATACATTGTCTGCATCAACCAAGTTGCGACCATTGTTCAGGTCTTCAAGGCCTTCAAGATTTCCACCCTGGCCAATTGCGGCAACGATAAGGTCGGCTTCAACGATGTATTCCTTGCCGCCTTCAACGGCAACAGGCGCATTGTTTTCCCATGTAGAGTCTACAAATTTCATGCCGGTTGCACGACCGCTATCATCACGAATGATTTCAACGGGCATGACTTCGTTCATCAGGTTTACACCTTCGATGATAGCATCTTCCACTTCGTGTTCTGCTGCTGTCATTTCTTCTTTCTTGAACAGCGCAGTCAGTGTCACCAGTTCGCAGGGTATGTTTTTAGATGAGTCATGGTCAGCATGTGATGCTTCGCCGTTTACAACTGCTTCCGGTGCTTCGTTGTAATCAGCAATGGTGCCGATACGACGGGAAACAGACACCACGTCGATAGAGGTATCACCACCACCGATACACAGTATCTTCTTGGCAGTGTATTTCATTTCGCCCTTGTTGAACTGCTCCAGGAACTTGACTGCTGAAACACAGTTCGGTGTCTCTTCCCAGCCTTCAACAGGAAGGTCACGGCCTGTCCAGCAACCCAGTGCCCACAGCACTGCATCATATTCTTTTTCCAGCTCTTCTACGCTGACATCACGGCCAACGCGGGTATTCATACGGGTTTCGATGTTGCCCATATCCAGAATGCGCTGGCATTCGTTGTTCAGGAAGTCGCGAGGGGTACGATAGCCGGGGATACCGTAACGCATCATGCCGCCTAACTCGTCATGGTCATCAAAGATGGTAGAAGCGATACCTTTACGGCGCAGCTGGTAGGCCGCAGCCATACCGGCAGGGCCACCGCCAACAATGGCTACTTTTTTGCCGGTCATTTCAGCGCTGTTATCAAAGGTGAAACCTTCCTTGAAGGCGGTGTCGCCAATGTACTGTTCAACAGCGTTGATACCGACAAAGTCTTCAACATCATTTCGGTTACAGCCGTCCTGACATGGAGCAGGACATACACGGCCCATCATGGAAGGGAACGGGTTGGCATCGGTAGAACGACGGAAAGCGTATTCCTGCATGGAAACGCCTTCTGGTGGATGTTCAATGCCACGAACGATGTCCAGGTAGCCACGGATATCCTCACCTGAAGGACAGCTGCCCTGACAGGGTGGCGTACGGTGTACATAAGTAGGACACTTGTGTGATGTGTCTTCTTTGAAGATTTTATTGTTGAAGCCACCCCAATTTTGGTCGCCGTCTTCAAATTTTCTGAAGGTTAACTTCTCGTTTTGCATATCTTCTTTGGAAGTGGCCATGCCAGTTCTCCTGTCGCTTGAACCTTGGGACGTTGCCCGTGGTGTATGTCAATAATTAATGTGTTATTAAAATAATTTCTATTTAATTCTTTTATGCTGCTTCTTCTTCGTCGTCGGTGTCGCCGCTGTCTTCAGCTTCTTCACCCTGTCCTTCAAGTATGATTGCATTGCTCACTAACTGGTGAACACTCACAATCTGGTCCATGGTCATGCCGTAATAGGGCAGTACTTTTGTAAACTGTGATTTACAGATGGCGCAAATGGCTGCCATGTGGGTGACACCGTGGTCTGAAATCACATTTTTCAGTGACTCCATGCGTGGCTGTGCACCTTTGAGACGCAGCTCCATCAGGTCATCGGTCAGCAGACCACCGCCGCCACCGCAGCAGAAGGTCTCGTCGAGAATAGTGTTAGCCGACATGTCATGATAATTGTTACAAACCGCTTTAATCACTTCACGCGGGGTAGTGAACTGACTGCCTGGGGTATCACCAATGCGGGAAGCGCGGGCAATGTTGCATGAATCATGGAAGGTCAGTGTCATGTGGTCATTTTCAGACTTGTCGATATTCAGTATGCCACGATCCAGGCAGTCCTTGGTAAATTCAAGGATGTGCTGTGGAACCGGGTAATTCTGATCAAGGAAATCCCAGGGGCCGGCCAGTGTGTTCAGGTGGTTATAGGCAACGCGCCAGGCGTGACCACACTCACCGAAGATAATACGCTTTACGCCGAGTTCCTTGGCGGCATCACGAATGCGCAGTGAAATCTGGCGCATGTGTTCGTAGTTACCGATAAACAGGCCGAAGTTGGCGGCTTCCGATGCTTTTGAACTCAATGTCCAGGTAACGCCGGCAGCGTGGAATACTTTTCCGTAACCGATCAGGCCGTCAATGTGCGGCTCGGCAAAAAAGTCGGCAGAAGGGGTGACCAGCAGGATTTCAGCGCCTTTCTCATCCAGCGGGAAGCGTACCTTGACGTTGATATCGTCTTCCACTTCCTCTTCCAGCCCTTCCAGGGTGTCGACCAGCGCTGGCTCGGGCAGGCCCAGGTTGTTACCGATTTTATGTACCTTGGGAATAATCTGGTTGGAGTATTTCTGGCCCATGCCGATCATTGCCAGCATGTCGCGGGCAGCCATGGTAACTTCAGCGGTATCAATACCAAAAGGACAGAATACGGCGCAACGGCGGCACTCTGAACACTGGTGGTAGTAGCTGTACATTTCCTTGATAACATCTTCAGTGAGGTCAACCGCACCAACCAGTTTAGGGAAATATTTTCCGGCAAAGGTAAAGTAGCGGCGGTAAACCTTGCGTAACAGGTCCTGGCGTGCAACCGGCATGTTTTTTGGATCAGCGGTGCCGATGAAGTAATGACACTTGTCGGTGCAGGCGCCGCATTTAACACAGATATCCATAAATACCTGCAGTGAACGGTACTTGCTGAGCTTTTCTTTCATCAGCTCAAGGAATCTTGCATGCCAGCCTTCAATCAGCTGTCCGGGCTCTTCAGTACTGGGAAAGCCCATGTCTGTCTGGAATTCTTCACCTGCAACATAGGGTGAACTATGCGCCATCGCACCTTCCATAATGGATGGAATGATGGGAAATTCATGCGTTTCTGGTATTTCGTAATCAGCCATTCTTATTTCTCAGCGCTAAGTTGCAGTTATTTCCAGTATTCGTCTAGTCAGCGTTACTAAGCGTTACGCCCGTCTTTTGCTTCAAGCTCTGCACCCCAGGGTGACAGGTGGCGTTTTTCACGCGGGTTGTCAATCTGGTAACGGGTTGGAGCCATAAATAGTCCCGGTGCGTGTAACAGTTTGCTGATCGGGAAAATCAGTGCCAGCAACAGAACCATTGTCAGGTGTGCCAGTAAAACCGTGTCACTGGGCAGGTTCTGCCAGTCAAACAGGAACAGCCCCATAATAAATGCTTTTAATTCAACAATATCGGTGTGAGCCAGGTAAGAAATGCTCAGGCCGGTCAGTGCGATGCCCAGTATCAGTATCAGCATCAGGTAATCAGACGGTGATGATATGTAACGAACGCGATCAACGAAAATACGGCGGGCCAGCAGACCGAGCAGACCGAACAGCATGGCAAAACCGGCATAATGGCCAAAGCTCTGTACAACCATGTTGTTGACCAGTGGCCAGATGAATGAATCCGGTGAAATCACGTAGCGCAGGTGACGGAAA
>JAJRTD010000201.1 GCA_024278435.1 Gammaproteobacteria bacterium
ATACGCTGCGGGTAGTTGTCCAGCTTGTAGTCCAGCCACGCGCTGTAGGCGGTGTCATCATCCAGGTCAAACGGATTGCCCAGCCGGTATTTTTTGCTGAACTGGCTGGCGGTATGGTTTGAAGTATTCATTATGCGCAGACCTTTTCTTCTGAATGCTCACTATGGGCATCGGTATTAATCATATCCATACCGGGCTGATTATGCCAGTAGCCGTCACATTCACCGGACATAATATAGTGTTCCAGCTGCTGTTCAGCTTCACCGCTGGTTATTCGTCGGTGCAGGCAGTTATAGAAAACATTGATGATCTGCTCGGTGTGGCGTGATTGCGGGCTGATGCGCAGCACGTCGATCTGCAGCTCAATAAAGTCATCAATTTCCTTCACCAGGTTCTGGGTTTTTGCCGACTGGGTCTGGATGCCGTTGAGCACAAGGAATGATTCGTATTCACGGGTGCGCAGCAACAGGCCGTCGGGATGGTCGAGGCAGCGGAACTGGCAGTTGTCCTTGGGCAGGTTGCTGGCGCGGGCGGTAAAACAGCGGGCGGAATAGGCCAGTGGCAGACGGCCAAAGACAAAGACCTCGGTTTCAACGCCTTCGGGCCGGTTGCGGTGCAGTTCGGCCAGGGTGTCCCTGGACAGCTCGACCGGCAGGGTCCAGCGTTTCAGGCCGCTGTCTGCCAGCACGGCCAGGGTGCGGCTGTTGTAGATATTAAGCGCCGGGCCGGCGACAAAGGGTTTGTTGTTGGCCATCATCTGCACCGCGGCCATGTCATTGGCTTCCACCATGTAGTGATGGTCATGGCATATTTTTCGCAGGGAACTGAGTTCCGAGTTGGCTTCCAGCAGGGTGAGGGTGGATAACACCACTTTCTTGCCGGCCTGCTGCAGCATCTCTGCCAGTTCCTGCCAGTCATCCGGTTTTATCAGGCGGCGTTTGGCGCACACGGTTTCACCCAGGTAAACAATATCAACCGGTGTATCGGCGATTGAATGGTAGAAATCGAATACCTGGTCGCGGCTCCAGTAATAAAGAATGGGGCCGAGTGATAACCTGGGGGTGATTTTTTTAAATTGTGATTGATTTGTATTCATGACATTTCCCACTTTATGGTCCATTTTGTATGCCCGGGTTCAGTATTATTTGTGTTGATAGATAAACCTTTTTATTTTTACTGCCACGGGCGGTGATAGGCGCCCAGTGTCGTCTGTGAACCTTCCGATACTTTTTGCAGCGCACTCAGCCAGTCGGCCTGAGCCCGGTAACTGTCCGGATGCTGTTGGCAGGCATCAATGGCTGCGCGCCATACTTTGGTGACTTGCGCTACATAAGCCGGGCTGCGCTGACGGCCTTCGATCTTGATGGCGGAGACGCCTACCGACTGCAATTGCGGCAGCAGTTCCAGGGTATTCAGGCTGGTCGGTTCTTCGATGGCGTAATAGGTGTTGCCGCTGACATTAAAGCGCCCCTTGCACAGGGTAGGGTAACCGGCGGCTTCGCCTTCACCGTGGCGGTCAATAAGAATATTATTGAGCCGGGTTTCCAGGCCATCAGGGGTTTCATTCCAGCTCACCGCATTGGCCGGTGAACAGGCGCCGAAGGTATTGGGGGAGCGCCCGGTAACATATGACGACAGCATACAGCGTCCCTCGACCATGACACACAGGCTGCCGAAACCGAACACTTCAATCGGCACCGGGCTGCTTTCGGCCACCTGTTTGACCTGCTTCATTGACAGCACCCGCGGCAGAACCACGCGTTTGATGCCAAAGTGCTGGTGATAAAAACTAATGGCATCGGCACTGGTGGCAGAGCCCTGTACCGACAGGTGCAGACGCAGATCCGGCCAGCGTTCGCGGGCATAATCCATCACCCCGATGTCGGCCAGGATCAGGGCATCAACTTGCAGTTCGGCGGCGTGATCAACCGCCTGTTTCCAGCGTTCCCAGCCGGCGGGTTGCGGATAGGTGTTGATGGCAACAAAAACTTTTGTGCCACGGTCGTGGGCATAACGAATGCCTTCAATCGCGCGCCGGTCATCAAAATTCAGGCCGGCAAAATGCCGGGCGTTGGTGTCGTCGCGAAAACCCATATAGACCGCATTGGCACCATGGTCGACAGCGGCCTTCAGTGAGGGCAGGTTTCCGGCGGGGCAGACGAGTTCCATAATTACCTCGGTGTTATAGTGATGATGTCATGGTGACGCTGTGGCCATTGCTAAAGCGGTCATATCCAGTTCATCGGTTTCAGTTAACAGGGCAGCAGGTGTTTTTTCCCTGCTTGCGGGCTGGTGTGAGCAGGCGGCCAGCGCAGTGGTTATGGCATTCAGTACCTGCCATTTTTTGGCGCACCATTTCGGGGCTAGCAGAATACTGTCAGCAGCGGTTCCGGTTAGGCGGTGAAAAATAATATCCGCCGGTGTTTGTTTAACCATGGCAACTACATCGTTGACGTATTCGGTCATGGTCAGTGGCTGGTATTCACCACGGCGCCATTCATTGGCAAGCTGGGTGCCTTTCACCACGTGCAGCGGGTGAAACTTGAGGCCGTCAACGCCCAGTTCCAGCACCCGTTCCAGTGAGGCCAGGTGATGGCCGCTGGATTCGCCGGGCAGTCCCAGAATAAGATGGGTGCAAACCTGGATGCCACGGCTGCGGGCCTTGAGTAAAGTCTGTTTGTATTCAGCAAAACCATGGCCGCGATTGACCCGCGCCAGGGTCTCGTCAAACGCTGACTGCAAACC
>JAJRTD010000202.1 GCA_024278435.1 Gammaproteobacteria bacterium
GGCGGCGCGGTTACTGCCTGGCGCTGCGCATCATTCAGCTCATTCAAGATGTGTGACACATCAGACTGCGCCGCCTGGTTCACCATCTGTTGAAACCGGTTATCGCTTGTTTCGGTCATATTAACGGTCCACTAAAAACTGCTGCCTATCTTAAGGTATACCCGGTCCTCACCAATGTCCTTATCGAAGCCGCGGGCATAGCCCAGGCGGCTACGCAGGGTCAGGCCGTAAAAAACATTGATATCGGCGGTTACTTCCACCCCGGCACTGGAATAATACGTCTGCGGTGAATTTTCATAGGCGGCGCCGGTTTCCGCAAACACCCCGCCAAACCACTGCATAAGACCCACTGGCGGTGTCATCACCCCTTTTTCAATACGCTGCAGCGGGAAACGCCACTCACCGGTTAACAGCTGTGTGCGCCGGCCACGGAGTTGCGGCAACCCCTCTTTATAACCTCGCAGCGCGTAACTTCGCACATTAAACACCGGCTCGTTATTTACTCCGGACAGTGTCAGTATGGCGTCATCATTTATACCTTCCCCACCCAGTTTAAAGGGTCGCGGGGTATCGGTGCCCCAGCCCTGAACAAAACGCAGTGCAAAAACACTTTCACGGCCGGTGCGAATATATTGCCGCCAGTCCAGGGTATAAACCTGGCCGCTGTAATCCGCATCCAGTACGCTGCTTTCGGCAACCAGGCGCAAGCGCATACCGTCAATTTCACTGATCGACAGCGGGTTGATATTGGCAGAATTATACAGAAATGCCGAGCTTAACAGATTGTCCCTGAAATCATTAAAAGGCTCAACGCCGGCAGCCAGTTTATCATCCGCGGTCCTGTCGTAAATCGCGGCAAACATCAGGTTGTATTGTTTCTGGATATAACGGTCGGGAAAAGCCAGTATGGCGCTGGCAATATTGCGTTTCGACAGCCGGTTTACATCACCATTCTCATCCAGTCGTATTTCATTGATTCGCTGTGCCGAAAGAAATAAAACATCAACATAGGCATAACTGACTACCCCTGCCGGTTCCTTCAGCTTGCTGTCATAACTCGCCGTTATTGAATAATTATGTATACCAAGGGCGTCATTGCCGGTTGTTGTAAGGCCCAGCTCTGAGCGCTGCTCGGTGTAGCCGTAAGTAGGGAACCACCAGCGGGGATACATGTTTGATAAAGCAGAGTAGTCCCGTTGCTGGTGTGACGTCGTTTTGTAATCGATCAACTGCAAGCGGTCATCGGGAAATTTACCCAGACGGGAAATAACGCGAGCATCATCCAGTTTATAGATGGCGTAACCTTCAGCGGTATATCCCGCATAATAGACGGCGCCGCCTTTGCTGGCCTGCGATGACTGGAAAGCACCGCCAACCAGGTTGGTAAGCCGCTCTACCCTGCCGCTGCGCACCATGTAGCGGTTGATATTGTAAACCCCGTTTACCTCATAGCTGAATAAAATATTACCGTCCGGGGTAAACTGCGGGTTTGCCGTAATACTGGTACCACTGCTTATTTTTTTCCAGCGTTTTTTTGCCAGATCAAACAACTCCAGGTTCCAGCCGCTGCCCCGACGCCACATTGATGCAACAAGCTGTTTTCCGTCCGGTGATACATCAACCTGCCCGATTACCTCGGCATTGTCTGCCTGCCACAGCACTTTCTTCTGCCTTGTCTGCAGGTCCAGCAGATGTAATGATATTTTGCCGTTTTCATGATGCACGGCGACCACATGCCGCCCGTCCGGATGCCAGCTGGCAAACAGGTAGCGACCACACTCGGTCAGGCGCTCTAGTTCATCCGTTTTCTGATCATACAGATAAATGTCTTTATAAACTGTGTAATTGTTACAGTATTCATTCTGCGTCAGTAATATTCCAGCCTTCGGATGCAGGTCAAGGTCTGCACCATTATTTAATGTCAGCAGCTCTTCGCTGTTCCCCTGTGCATCAATTCGTACCAGGCTGGCACGTTTATAACCGCCATTGCGAACATAATAAACTTCATCACCCTTGCTGCTCGAAATAGCCCGTACCGATTCAGTACGGTAGGCATCTTTTGATATCTGTTTTCCTGCGACGATACCAGCCTTCTTTATTTTTTTAATTTCCGGCTCAAAGCGGTCTTTTAACCATTGCTGATATTCTTCCCATAACGGTGTCAGGTTTTTATCAAATACCTGGTTGGCCGCAGTGTTTATAAAAAACGGGACAAGGTTATCACTGTATTCATCAACCCATTGCTGCAACCTGTCTTCACCGTATTTCTCGGCAATAAACTCCATAAAATAAACGCCATAAAGGTAACGCGTGGTACCGGCCGGCCAGGTAGTCACCGGCAGGTTGACGTGTGATATCGGCTGCAGTCCTTTTGCCACTTCCTCACGCATCATCGATGCGTACATGGTGCTTTGACCACGACCAATGCCGCGCTCAGGGTAGGTTTCCTTGTGTGTTGCCAGGCCCTCGGTCACCCAGGATGGCTGAAACACGTTGGGAAAAAGAAACAGAAAGCGGCCAAAAATACGTCTTAAAAATTCAGGAGAACCCGCGCTCTTATCCAGGTGAACAATGTGCGTGTATTCATGAAACAACAAGGTGCTGAACCAGTCATCAAAGTCTTCCAGTGTGTTGACACTGGTCGGTGGTGCCAGAAACAGCACGGTGCGGTTAAAGAACAATGGTGTAGCAAACCCATTGGGGAAATCGGTTTCATCACTGAGCACCAAATGGGTTTTCTGCAGCGGGTTCCATTCCAGCTCGCCGGTTAGGCGTTTATGTGCTGCCTCGCCAATTGCCAGTGCCCGCTCGGCGAAGGCCTTGTTGCCATCGGCATAGTGCACATACAGGTGTTCGCTTTCGATGGTTTTCCAGTCCAGCCAGGGGTCAACGGCATAGGCACGGCAGGTAAAAAACAACAGGCAGTATATGCCACTCAGGACAAGTCGCTTCATCAAGTCTTTATTTTTTCAGCCCGTAACTGATAAATAAGACACCTGTCATGCCGAACACCCAGGTCAATACCGGCGCACCCAGAATGGCCGGTACCATGCCGGCAAAAACATAAATAATCGAGGCACCGATTAACATGGCCGAACCACTGATAACGATTAAACTTCTTTGCTGGTTTCGGTTTAAATCATGGCGAATTTTTTCGATCTCCCTTATTTGCTGCTGCTGATGGTCACCGTCGGCATACAGCTTGAGGCTTTTATAAACCAGCCCCGGCATTTCCGGCAGTTTTTCAATGAGGTACGGCAGGTCATCTTTCAGGTTATTGAACATGGCTCTGGCGCCGACCTGCTCTTGCATCCAGCGCTCCAGGAATGGCTTGGCCGTTTTCCACAGGTCCAGATCCGGGTATAACTGGCGGCCCAGGCCTTCAATATTTAACAGGGTCTTTTGCAGCAGCACCAGCTGTGGCTGTATCTCCATATTGAAACGCCGGGCCGTCTGAAACAGGCGCAACAATAACTGGCCGAAGGAAATCTCTTTCAGCGGCTTTTCGAAAATGGGCTCACAGACACTACGGATGGCCGATTCGAATTCATCAACCCGGGTGTGCGAGGGTATCCAGCCGGACTCGACATGCAGCTTTGCAACCTTGTGATAATCGCGCTGAAAAAAGGCCAGGAAGTTTTCAGCCAGGTAGCGTTTATCGGTCTGGCTCAGGGTGCCCATAATGCCGAAGTCTACGGCAATGTATTTTGGCTGTTGCGGGTTGCTGGTATCAACAAAGATATTGCCCGGGTGCATATCGGCATGGAAAAAATTATGGCTGAATACCTGGGTGAAAAATATCTCCACACCCATGGCCGCCAGACGCTCCATATTGGTTCCCTGCTCACGCAGTACATCCATATCACGTATCGGAACGCCATATATACGCTCCATGATGAGGACGTTTTTACGCACATAGTCCCAGTGGATCTCCGGCACATACAAATCACTCGAGCCTTCAAAGTTACGGCGCAACTGGCTGGCATTTGCCGCCTCGCGTAACAGGTCCAGTTCGTCCAGAATGGTTTTTTCATACTCCTCAACAACTTCCACCGGTCGCAGGCGGCGGAGTTGCGAAGAATATCTTGCGGCCAGTTCGGCAATAATATAGAGCAGTGAAATGTCGCGTTTAATTACCGGCATGACGTCCGGTCGCAGCACTTTAATGACCACGTCCTCACCGGTTTTTAAAACAGCCGCATGCACCTGTGCAATCGAAGCAGAGGCCAGCGGCTGTTCGTCAAAGCTTTCGAATAAATCCTCTACCGATTCGCCATAGGCTTTTTCAATGATTTTCCTGGCCTGGACCCCGGGAAACGGGGGCACGCTGTCCTGCAGCTTCTGTAATTCATCAGCAATATCATCGGCCAGCAGGTCCCGACGGGTTGATAGCATCTGGCCGAACTTGATAAAGATAGGCCCCAGGTCTTCCAGCACTTCACGCATACGCACCGCGCGGGGTTTGCGGTTACGGCGGAACCAGTTCCATGGAAAAATAAAAATAACAAAACGGAAGGGGCGAAACAGGTGGGTGGCAAATATAATATCATCCAGTCCATGCAGCATCAGCAGGTAGTTAATGCGCAGCATTCTGAAAAATTGACCCGGATTTAATATTCGCATTTAGGTATCAGTCTTGTTTAATAAATTAATTTTTGCCTGCAGACGATCAACATCATTTCTCAGCTGGTCGACCGCCGTATTAAAGGTTTCCAGCTCCGTTTCAGTCACCACGTCGCGACTTTCTTCCTGTAAATATTCGCCGAGACTGCTGGTGAATGATGCCGCCGCCTGCCGCCCCCATTTACCAAAACTGCCGGCTGCCTGCTGCAACTGGTAGGCCGGTCCATCGCCTATCCATGCGGCCAGGGGTTCTGACCAGTCGATGTCCATTTGTGAAAATACATTTTTAAAGCGGTGACCCAGGCGGGTATCACCGCTTATTTCAACTTCACCTTTTAATAACAGGCTGGCGGTATTTTTCACCATGCCCATTTTAAACAGGGAAAAAGGACTGCCGCGTAACACGGTATCGGCCGCATCGTTATACTCAACCCTGACCTGTATGCCGCTGTCACCGGGGAAAAGGTAGAATGATTTATTTATTCCGCTGACTTCCAGCTTGATAACCTTGCCGTCAAACTCTGCCAGTTTACCCTGCACTTCCGGATCCAGCGCCAGGTAACGGTTAATGGCGGTTTCAAGCATCAGCATGATTTTACAGTTTAAAGCCTTTATGCAGCGCCACAATACCGCCGGTCATATTATGGTAGGTGCAGCGCTCAAACCCGGCCTCCTGCATCATTTTTTTCAGGGTTTCCTGGTCCGGGTGCATGCGAATAGACTCTGCAAGATAGCGATAACTGTCTTCATCGTTGGCAATCAGCTTGCCCATTTTCGGCAGAATATTAAACGAGTAAAAATCGTATACCTTGTTCAACCCCGGCAACACCGGTTTGGAAAACTCCAGCACCAGCAGGCGACCACCGGGCTTCAATACCCGGTACATCGACTGCAGGGCCTTGTCCTGATGGGTAACATTGCGCAGACCAAAGGCAATGGTAATACAGTTAAAGGTATTGTCTGCAAACGGCAGGTCTTCCGCATTGGCTTCAACAAATTCGATATTGCCGGCATAGCCCTTGTCCAGCAGGCGTTTGCGACCCTCTTCCAGCATGGCCGCATTAATATCGGAAATAATGATTTTTCCTGTGGGCCCGACCTGCTTTGACATCTGCATGGTGAGGTCGCCGGTACCGCCGGCAACATCCAGTGCCATGTCACCCGGTTTCAGCCCGGTATGCTGCATGGCAATTTTTTTCCAGATGCGGTGAACACCAAACGACATGACATCA
>JAJRTD010000203.1 GCA_024278435.1 Gammaproteobacteria bacterium
CGCCGGCGACCTGTTTGCCGGTGCCTTTATGTACGGCCTGACCCACGGGCTGGATTTCGAGCAGGCCGGTAAACTGGCAAGCAAGGCTTCATCCATTATTGTCAGCCAGTTTGGCCCGCGGTTGAAGCTGGAGCAGTACCGATCTTTATAGCCGACAGAAAAAAGCAGGGGCTTTTTGCTGACATCCTGAACGCCAGTGAAGGATCTTGCCCGTGTATTATTTTATACAGCAGGCTTAAGGTCCTTCCGCTTTACTGCGATCCGGTCAGGGTGATAATGCCAGACTCTGTTGTTTTTACAGCTCACAATCAGGCATCAACTTTTATACAGACGCTCTCACAAACGTGGTTGGCAAAACCGGAGCCGGCTTCGGCATAAATATTGTAAACAAAGTCGACGCCTGCATCTTTCAGAATTTTTATGCAGTCATTATGTTTTACTGCGGCAGCGACAATGCCCTGGAAGTTGGTGCGTTTTATCATTTTCACTGCGGCCAGCGCTTCCTTGACGTTCGGCATATCCAGCATAATCATTTTTACCGAGTCCGGCTGCAAGCGCTCCCAGAAATCATAGTCGGTGGCATCGCCGAGTATTACATTACGCCCGGCTTCAATCTGTTTGCTCACCACGTCTTTATCATGGTCAATACCCAGTAAGCTCTCACCATACTGCAGAAGCAGGGTGTCATATACCCCGGTACCTACCCGCCCCATGCCAAAAACCAGTACCTGCGCCTGGCCGATATCAATCGGTTTATCATCTTCAATACGCTGCGCTCGTTCATAACGGCCAAGGCGGCTTTCCAGTCTGGCATAAAAAACATGCGCCCGGCTGTTTGCCACGGCGGCCATAACAAAGGTAATCGACAGCGCCACGGCGATAATCACCAGCCATTCATTTTCCATCCAGCCATTGCTGACGGCAATGGCACCGACGATCAACCCGAATTCACTGTAATTCGACAGCGACAGGCTGGCCAGAAAACTGGTGCGGGCACGTAATTTAAACGCCGTCAGCAAACGGAAAAACAGCCATGACTTGCCCAGCATCAGCATGGCCAGAACCAGCGCTATACCGGCAGCCGCCAGTGTCGGTGCCCCGTTAAAGCCGATACTGAGGAAAAAGGCCACCAGTAAAATCTCCTTGAACGCCAGCAGTGACTTGGCCAGCTGATCGGATTTTTCATTGCCTGCCAGCAGAACCCCAAGAATCAATGCACCAAGGTCAGCCTTGACCCCTGCCAGCTCAAACAATGAAGCACCACCCAGCGCCAGCGCCATGCCGGTCAGGATAAGCAACTCACCATGGCTGGCAAAGCGGATCAGCTTGACCAGCAAGGGACGCAGGAATATTAATAAAAACAGCAACAGTGCCCAGTAGGATGGAATTTTAGCTGAAGCACCGGCAATAAATAATACGGCAAACAGATCCTGCATAATTAATATGCCGATAGCAATTTTACCGTGCAGCGAGGACATCTCCGCTTTCTCATCCAGGGTCTTGACCGCAAAAACCGTGCTGGAAAAACTCAGAGCAAAGGCAATCAATGCAGAATCCAGTACAGAAAGGCCGGCGAAATACTGCAACCCGCTGTAACCGAGAACAAAAAGAATAAAACTGAAACTGACAATAACCACCAGCATATGAATCACGGATACCGTCCATATCTCCGCACGCAGCAAGTCCTTTATATTGAGTTTCAGGCCGATACTGAACAGCAACAGGGTGACGCCGATATCGGCTACCGCGTTCAGGGTCTCACCACCCTGCATACCCATGGCACTTAACACGAAGCCCGCTATCAGGTAGCCGACCATCGGCGGCAGCGAAACGAGCGTGACCAGCAGACCGAAGGTGAGCGCAAACATAATCCAGGTAATATCTGAAAAATGTACCGCGATTAAATTTAAATCCATAATTTTTCTGCGTTTAAAGTATAAGTCTAAATCAGCTCTGGCAGGCAGCGGGAAATAACCTGTAGGTGCGAATAAATATCGTGTTAGCGCACCGGCAACACCAAATTTAAGTCTAAAACTCTTTCCGCTAAAAGTCTTGCTATACTTATTTCTATCCGTGTTATCAGACTCTTTTTCTTTATGCCACCTTTAAAAACACTGACATTATTACTGTGTTCCGGCCTTGCTATTGCAGGCACTGCCAGCATTGATGCAGCGCAGGCCGACGCCGGGCAGACGGAATCCAGGCGAATCGAGGTTTATGCTTTAAGCCAGAATTACCGGGACACCCGAGACGGTGATACCCTGGGTGAAATTGTGCAGGAGCTGTTGCCCAACAACCCGGCGAAATGGCAAAGGCTGCAACAGGATATTGTTTTTCTGAACCCGCAGGCCTTTATTGATGCCAACCCGGACCGATTGCTTGCCGGCAAGCGCCTGCGCCTGCCCGGTTATATGAAACAGGCAGACAGCCGGGTCGACCCGGCAACTATCACTGTGGAAAGATATTCCTGGGGCAATATCAAGCGCCCACGAAAGTAATGAATGTTTTCCGCAAATACACGCGAATAAAAACATTAAATATTTTTTCTGTCATCCTGAGCGTAACGCAGTGTAGCCGAAGGAGCTTAAGCTACGTGACTTGCCAGTGGTGTAAAAGATCATTCGCTAACGATCAGGATGACATATTATTCTTTTTCAGATCTGAAAGTTTTTTGATTAGTGTGTATTTGCGTTCATTTGCGGAAAAATCACAACAACCCACGCTCGGCAAACGACACCACTTCATCCCCCACGATAAAATGATCCAGCACCCGGATATCAACCAGTGCCAGTGCTTCTTTCAAACGTTGCGTTATCTGCTCATCCGCATGGCTGGGCTCGGCGACTCCCGACGGATGGTTATGGGCAAAGATGACCGCCGCTGCATTTTTCTTTAATGCCATGCGCAGTACTTCACGCGGATAAACGCTGGCGCCGTCGATGGTGCCGTAAAACATTTTCTCAAAGGCAATAACCCGGTTGCGGTTGTCCAGGAACAGGCAGGCAAATACCTCGTGCGGATAATTGTGCAGCTGCGCACTGAGGAACTGCCTTGTCTGCGCCGGGCTGCACAGGGCATCACCCCGCGACAGCTGTTCAAACAGATGGCGCTTAGCCATCTCCAGTACGGCCTGCAACTGGGCATATTTAGCCGACCCCAGGCCATGGTGGCGACAAAAATCGATTTCACTGGCCTGTAGCAGCGGTTTTAAACCACCAAAACCTTCCAGCAACTGCCGCGCCAGGTCAACGGCAGTAACGCCTTTACAACCGGTTCGTAGAAAAATTGCCAGTAATTCGGCATCGGACAGTGCTTCGGCACCTTTTTGCAGCAGCTTTTCGCGTGGCCTTTCCGCCAGCGGCCATTGAGATATCGCCATGGTTCTTCCCTGTTTGTTGTGGTTGACACTCCTGTGTGCTCAAAATATTAAAACGCTGGTGCTGATTATGCAACACCCCTGCAGCATTGCCGATTCTGCTAAAATAAAACCATGAAGCGCTTAAAAGGCAAAAATATTGTAATTGGCATCACCGGTGGCATAGCCGCCTATAAATCAGCCGATTTAACCCGCCGCCTGATGGAGGCCGGTGCCAGTGTGCGCATCGTGATGACCCACGCTGCCACCGGGTTTGTCACCCCGCTGACCTTTCAGGCTCTGTCCGGCCAGCCGGTTGCTTTTGACAATAACGAGGCGGATGCCGATAACGGCATGCAGCACATCGAACTGGCACGCTGGGCCGACGCCATCGTGGTTACCCCGGCCAGCGCCAATACCATTGCCCGGCTTGCACATGGCCGCGCCGACAACCTGCTGACAGCCCTGTGCCTTGCCAGTGAAGCGGTGAAATGTTTTGCCCCGGCGATGAACCGGGTAATGTGGGATGATTTAAGCACCCAGGCAAACTGCCGCACACTTACCGACAAACACTGGCAGCAGTTTGGCCCTGCCAGCGGCCTGCAGGCCTGCGGCGAAACCGGAGAAGGCCGCATGATGGAAGTTGGCGATATCATGCAGGCGCTGGCACAATGTTTTGACAGCGGCGAACTGCAGGGCCTGAACCTTGTGGTCACCGCCGGACCAACCTATGAAGCCATCGACCCGGTACGTTTTATCGGCAACCGCAGCTCCGGCCGCATGGGTTATGCCATTGCCGAGGCGGCACAGCATGCCGGCGCCAGTGTCACCCTGGTCAGCGGGCCGACCCATTTAACCGCACCGGATGGTGTTCAGCTAACCGCCGTGGAATCGGCGGAAGAAATGAGACAGGCGGTATTCACCCAACTAGGCGACTGCCAGATCTATATTTCCACAGCCGCCGTAGCCGACTACCGGGTAGAGAACATTGCCTCCCGGAAGATAAAGAAATCAGCTGACAAACTGACATTAACCCTGGTCAGAAATGATGACATCCTGTCGCTGGTCGCCGCACATCCGAAGCGGCCTTTTGTGGTCGGCTTTGCCGCCGAGACTGAAAACGTGGTCGACAACGCCAGAGAAAAGCTGCTAGGTAAAAAACTGGATATGATTGCGGCCAATGATGTCAGCGATTCTGCCGCTGAACACGGTGATGGACAGACGATTGGCTTTAACAGTGAGTACAACGCCCTGCACGTTCTCAGTACAGCCGATGGAACCCGGGTGGAACAGCAGTATTTTGCCATCGCTCGTAAATCACAACTGGCAAAACAGTTAATCTCGCTGATTGCCGCCCAATATAAAATGAAAAACCAGAATGAAAAAAATACAGCTTAAGATCCTTGACCCACGCATCGGCAACAGCATTCCCCTGCCCGAACACGCCACCGCCGGCTCTGCCGGCATGGACCTGCGCGCCGCGCTTGATGAAACCACCGAGATCAATCCCGGCGAAACCCTGTTGATTCCTACCGGTGTTGCCATTCATATAGAAGACCCGGATATGGCCGCAATGATTCTGCCGCGCTCCGGCCTGGGCCACAAACACGGCATTGTGCTGGGCAACCTGGTGGGACTGATCGACTCGGACTACCAGGGCCAGCTTTTTGTCTCCTGCTGGAACCGCGGCCACGACAGCTTCACCATCAATGTCGGTGACCGTATCGCACAGCTGATCCTGGTTCCGGTTATTCATGCCGACTTTGAAGTGGTTGACGACTTCGTCGACACCGATCGTGGCGCCGGCGGCTTCGGCCATTCAGGAAAAAACTAGGCAAGGCCCTGAATATTCCGGACAAACAGCTACACTTCAAGAAATACTCACCAAGGTTTATAAATGTTATGACAATTACAGAAGATATTTTTCGCGCTTACGATATTCGCGGCATCGTTGAAACCGCACTGACGCCCGATGCAGTCGAACTGATCGGCCAGGCCTTTGCCACCGAAGCACTGGCACAGGGCCAGAAAACCGTGGTCATCGGACGTGACGGCCGGCTTTCCAGCCCGGAACTGGCACAGCGCCTGAGCAAGGGTTTACGCGCCGGTGGCTGTGACGTTGTTGATGTCGGCATGGTACCCACACCGGTTCTGTATTACGCCACCCATAAACTGAAAACCGGTACCGGCATCATGGTAACCGGCAGCCATAACCCGCCGCAGTACAACGGCCTGAAAATGCTGATTGCCGGCAACACCCTGTACGGTGACGGCATCAGGGCGCTGTACCAGATGATTGTTGATGACAGACTCAACAGCGGCGAAGGCACACACAGCGAGCAGGACCTGCTGCCGGACTACATGGATACCATCGTTAATGACATCAAGCTTGAAAAACCACTGAATATCGCGGTTGACTGCGGCAATGGTGTTGCCGGTGTACTGGCCACCGAATTATTCACCCGCCTGGGCTGCAAGGTAACCGAACTGTTCTGTGATGTTGACGGCACCTTCCCCAACCACCACCCGGATCCGTCCAAACCGGAAAACCTGAACGACCTGAAAAAGTCTATCAGGGACAACGGCCTGGATCTGGGGCTGGCTTTTGACGGCGACGGTGACCGTGTCGGCATCCTCGATGACCAGCAGAATATTTTATGGGCCGACCGGCAGATGATGCTCTATGCCGGTGACGTACTAAAACGCAAACCCGGCGCGCTGATTATTTTTGATATCAAGTCGACCAGCAACCTGGAAAAATATATTCGTGACCACGGCGGCGAACCGTTAATGTGGAAAACCGGGCATTCCTTTATCAAGGCAAAAATGAAAGAAACCGGCGCCGAACTGGCCGGTGAAATGAGCGGCCATATCTTCTTCAAGGAACGCTGGTTCGGTTTTGATGACGGCCTGTACAGTGCAGCGCGCATGCTGGAGATTATCAGCCAGCATAATGAATCAACCTCGGAGCTTTTCAAAACGTTGCCGGACAGTGTCAACACGCCAGAACTGCAGATTGATTTTGCCGAGGGCGAACACTACCGGTTTATGGAAAAATTTATCGCCAATGCCGATTTCAAAGGTGCCGACACCCTGACCATTGACGGCATCCGGGTCAACTATGAAAACGGCTGGGGCCTGATCCGCCCGTCGAACACAACACCCTGCCTGGTGCTGCGTTTTGAGGCCAATGATGAAAAGACCCTGAATGAAATCCAGAACATTTTCCGCGAGCAGTTACTGGCCGTCGACAGCACATTAAGTTTGCCTTTTTAAGCAACATACAGGCACAATAACAGCATCTGACTACAGCCAGCCCGGGGAACACAACGTGGACAAACAATCCGCCACTACCATTGCCAGCGTTTTATCTGAGGCCCTGCCTTATCTGCAACGCCTGAATAATAAAACCATTGTCATCAAGTTTGGCGGCAATGCCATGACCGACGAAGCCCTGAAAAACAGCTTCGCCCGTGACATTGTTTTATTAAAACAGGTCGGCGTTAACCCGGTGGTGGTTCACGGCGGCGGCCCGCAAATCGGCAAGCTGCTGAAACAAATCGGCAAGGAATCCGAGTTTATCAACGGCATGCGCGTTACCGACAGTGAAACCATGGACGTGGTGGAAATGGTACTGGGCGGCCTGGTAAACAAAAGTATTGTCAGCCTGATTAACCACAACGGCGGCCAGGCCGTGGGGCTGACCGGCAAGGACGGATCCATGATTCGTGCCAGAAAAATGTCACTGACCCGCCACTCGGAACAACTGCAGGCTCCGGAGATTATCGACCTTGGCCATGTTGGCGAGGTATCCACCATCGACCCGTCGATTGTTAACGCCCTGGACGATGGCAACTTTATCCCGGTGATTGCACCGATAGGCGTCGGCGAGGATGCCGCTTCCTACAATATCAATGCCGACCTGGTGGCCGGCAAGATGGCCAGCGTACTGGGCGCGGAAAAGCTGTTACTGCTGACCAACACCCCCGGTATTATGGATAAACAGGACAACATCCTCACCGGGCTGGACGGGAAAAAAGTAAAGGAACTGATAGCCGACGGCACCATCGCCGGAGGCATGCTGCCCAAGGTAACCTGCGCGCTGGATGCGGTTAATTCCGGGGTGAAGACTTCGCATATTATTGACGGCCGCGTGGAGCATGCCGTGTTGCTTGAACTGTTAACCGACGAAGGTGTGGGTACGCTGATCAAGTCGTAAGACCTGACCACAACCTTTTCAACCGGGCAAGTGCAAATTTATTTGCACGACGAACGCATACCCTGGCACCATTGTGCGAATGAATCCACACCTGCTTTCACATGTTTATACACTACTGTCCCGTTAACTTTAACATTGTCATCTTGACCGGAGCGTAGCGTAGTGGAAAGATCTGTGGCCCGCATTGTCTGTCGCTTAAGATCCTCGGTAATTGCTCCTGCATTACTCTACTACCGTCCATCCTTGGACATATTCGACTTCACTTCGTTACGCTCAGGATGACAAAATAGCCAAAGGGCGTATTTCATGTCTTATGCAA